>NZ_CP047291.1 GCF_018279165.1 Falsirhodobacter algicola
GCCGGGCGAGACGGTGAAATCGAGGCCCAGTTCCCACAGCGTATCGCCGCAAGGCTCATCCTCGAACGGATAGGCTTCGGAGTTGTCGTAGGGGAAGAACAGCAGATAGCTTTCGGTGCGCAGCAGATCGAGCGTGGTGAACCGGCAGGGGATGATGCCCAGATCCTTGCCTTCGTCGAGGATGCGGTCCCAGATCATGCCGGCATCCTGCGCCCGCACGAACAGCTCATACCCCCGCTCGCCGGTATAGCCGGTGCGCGAGATCATCGCCGGCACCCCGAAGAGCGAGGTCGCCATATGGCTGAAATAGGGCAGATCGCGGATGCCGGGCACATGGCGGGCGAGGAAGTCCACCGCCAGCGGCCCTTGCAGCGACAGATCGTGCAGGTTGTCGTCGAAGCGCACCGACACGTCGCGCCCTTCGGCGGCCATGGTCAGCTGCTCGTATCCCTGACCCGCGCCATGCACCACCATGAAGGCGTTGGGCGCGGTGCGGTAGATCACGCAGTCGTCGACGAATTTGCCCGCATCGTTCAGCATGCAGGCATAGACGGCGCGGCCGGGCATCAGCTTTTCGACGTTGCGCGTGGTGGCGCGGTCGATGACATGCGACGCGCCGGCGCCCGTGATGTGAACCTTCTTCAGACCCGAGACGTCCATCAGGCCGGCCTTGGTGCGGATCGCCTCGTATTCGGCCATGGGATCGGCGTCATAGGACCAAGCGGTGCCCATCCCGCTCCAATCCTCCAGCGACGAGCCGAGAGCGCGGTGCCGGTCGGCAAGGGCCGAGAATCTCCAAGATGCGGTCATGTTCGTGTCCTTGTGGTCGTGTGGTCGTATATGTTCCGGGGGGGGTGGGGGCCGCGGCGGCCAAAGCGCCGCGGCCGCGCCGTCAGTGCTTGCCGCTGCGGGCGGCGTCGTAGGCGTGCTTCTCGTGGCGCCAGCCGAGGATCATGGCGGCCAGCACGCACAGATAGCACAGGCCGATCCAGACGATCTCGGAGGAGCCGAAGCCCGCGAAGATGGCGCCGGTCACGCCGTCCCAGGTGCCCGTGTCAAAAGGTGCTTCCATGTGATGTTCCTTTCGTGTCGCGCGGCGTCATTCGGCCGGGGTGACGGTGGGATGCAGCGCCTCGGGATAGGCGGAGGCGGGGACTTTGGTCTTGTCGAGGCCCAGAAGTTCGGCCTCCGGGGGAACGCGCAGCTGGCCCATGGCCTTCAGCACCCACGAGGCGACATAGCCCGGCACGAAGCCCAGAAGGCCCATGATGACCGCGCCGACCAATTGGCCCATGAACGAGGTTTCGATCACGTTCTCGCCGGCCATGGCGGGATAGCCTTGGGCGGCGATGCCCACGGCCAGCAGGCCCCACATGCCGAGGAAGCCGTGCACCGCCACCGCGCCCACCGCATCGTCGATGCCGCGGCGTTCCACGAAGGAGGAGACGAAGGGCATGGCGGCCGCACCGACGAAGCCGATCACGAAGGCCATCGGCGGATACCACAGGTCGATCCCCGCCGCGCAGGAGATGATCCCGCCAAGCGCGCCCGACATCATCCAGAACGGATCGCGGGTGATCATCCATGCGCCGATGATCCCGCCCGACATGCCCATCAGCGTGTTGAACGTCATCCCCGACAGCGTCATCGGCGTGCCGTAGATGGAGGCGGTCATCGTGCCCGACCAGCTCCACGCTTCGCCCGGAACGATCACGCAGCCCATGAGGAAGCCCCAGAAGCCCGCGATGATGAGCATGAGGCCCACCAGCGTCATCGGCATCGAATGGCCCGGAATGGCGTTGGGCGTTCCGTCCGGATTGAACTTGCCGATCCGCGGGCCGAGGTTGATGACCACGCCCAGCGTGAAGAAGCCCGCGATCATGTGCACGACACCCGCCGCGCCGAAATCGTGATAGCCCCATTTCGTGACCAGCCAGCCATCGGCATGCCAGCCCCACGCCGCAGCGAGGATCCAGACGAAGGCGCCCAGAATGGTCGCCAGCACGACAAAGCCGGTCAGGGTGATCCGCTCGATCAGCGCGCCCGACAGGATGGAGGCGGTGGTCGCCGCAAAGAGCACGAACGCCCCCCAGAACACGCCCGACGAGCGGTCCGACAGGTTCGGCCCCATATATTCGGACCACGGGGCCGCCACCGAATTGGCGTATTCCAGCCCCGAGATGCCGGCCGGTCCGGCCGACAGGTCCAGCCCCGTGGGGAAGGCCCAGTAGATCCACCAACCGATGAGGTAGAAGAAGGGAACGATCATCGCGAAGGCGAGGATGTTCTTGATGCCCGAGGCCAGCGCGTTCTTCGACCGCGAGGCCCCCATCTCGTAGGCGAGAAAGCCCGCATGGATCAGCACCATGAGCGGGATCGTCAGATAGTAGAAGGTTTCGGAGAAGGTGGAGCCGAGGCCGCCAGCCTTTTCCTGCAGTTCCGCGACCGTGGCCGCCAGCGTTGCGAGGTCCTGTTCCACGTCCAAACTCCCTGTTGAGTGGAGAGGCGGTTTCTTTTGCCGTCTTCTTTGTATCGACCGGCCAAGGCCGGCCCGGACGGGGACGAAGCCCCGCCACGCCGCCCCCCGTCAGGAGCGCGGACGTTCCTTTTTCGGATCGTAATGCGGGAAGGGTGTGACCCGCGCCGCGAACCGTTTCATGTGTCCGTCAAGCCGGCCGACCTCCACCGCGGTGCCGATCTCGGCATGGGCGACATCGATCCGCGCCAGCGCGATCCAGCGATTGGTGCGCGGCGAATGCATGGCCGAACAGATCTCCCCCACCTGCGCGCGTCCGATGCGGATGCAGTCGCCATGGGCGATGGGGTCCTGACCGTCGATCTCCAGCCCGACGAATTTGCGCGCGGGCGTCGTCTTGCGGCGGATCAGCGCCTCGCGGCCCACGAAATCGGCGGTCTTGGATTTCAGCGGCACGGTGAAGCCGATGCCCGCCTCGAACGGATCGGTCTGATCGGAGAAATCGTAGCCGGCAAAGATCAGCCCGGATTCGATCCGGCACAGATCGAGGCCCAAGAGGCCCATCGGGCGCAGGCCGAGCGGGCGGCCCGCCTCCCAGACGGCGCGGAACACCGCGTCCCCGTCCTTGGGGTGGCAGAAGATCTCGTAGCCCAGCTCTCCGGTATAGCCGGTGCGCGAGAGCACCACCGGCGCCCCCTCCGGCCCGCCGAGGCGACCGATGGTGAAGCGGAACCAGTCGATCGCATCCGCGGCGGGCTGATGCGGCGGGGTCCAGATGATCTGCGAGACCAGCTCGCGCGATTTCGGGCCCTGCACCGCGAGGTTGTGCATCTGATCGGTAGAGGCGCGCACGAGGACGTTCAGCCCCAGACGCTCGGCCTCTTCGCGCATCCACAGGCCGCTGTCGTCCGACCCGCCGATCCAGCGGAAGTTCTGATCGCCAAGGCGGAACAGCGTGCCGTCGTCGATCATGCCGCCATGCGGATAGCACATCGCGGTATAGACGATCTGCCCATGACCGAGCTTGGAGACATCGCGCGTCAGCACCCAGTTCAGCAGCGCCTCGGCGTCGGGGCCGGTCACTTCGAACTTGCGCAGGGCGCTGAGGTCCATGACCACGACACCCTCGCGCGCGGCCCAGTAGGATTCCACCGGATCGGTCTGCGCAAAGCTGTTCGGCAGCCAGAAGCCCTTGTATTCGACGAAATCCTGCGTCAGGGCGGCGAAATTGTCGTGGAAGGCGCTCTCGCGCGTCATGATCGGCTCCGCGTCGGGGGTGGGCCGCCACGCCGAGGCGCGCTGAAAACGCTCGCTCGCGGCATAGCTGCGCACATGGATGTCAGTCAGATCCCAGCCATTGGCGGCCGAGGTGTCGTCGGGGCAAGCCGAGGAGACGCAGACGATATCGGTCAGCGCGCGCAGCAGCACGTAATCGCCCGGCCGCGACCAAGGCTCGTCGGCATAGAAGACGCCATGATCGTCGATGCCGGTGTTGAAGAAGAAGTTGGCCGCCATCCAGCCCGCCCGCGCCTCGATCCCGTGGGGGGCAAGGGCGCGGTTGAAGTTGTCGGTGCAGTTGGCATGGCCGGGATAGCCGATGTCGTCGTAATACTTGGCGGCGCAGGCAAGGCCCAGAAGGTCGTGGCGGCCGCAGCTGTCCTGCACCACCTCCACCAGCGGGGTCATGTCATGGTCGTAGTACTTGGCGTGCAGGCCGGGCGTGGGATAGCTGTGGCCCATCAGGGTGCGGGTCGTCGTCGCATCCAGCGGGCGCACGATGCCGCGATCCAGCTTGCGGGCGTCGAAGCATTGGAAATCGGTGCATTGGCGGCCATCCACGTCGATGATCTGGATGAACTCACCCGCCTTCACGACATAGGATTCCGCCGTGGCCGACGCGACGCGGATGTCGTGCAGCGGATCGGCCAAGGGATCGGGCAGATCGAACCGGCCGCGCATCCGCGCCTCGGCCCGCTTCAGGATCAGCGTCAGCGGGGTGGCGGTGTCCTGCGCGCCGACATCCATCGGGGCGGCGGGCGCGGCGATCACGACCCAGCCCGCGCCCTGCGCGGTGAAGCTCGCGGCCTCTCCGGGGCGGGACTGTGCGCCGAAAAGGCCGATCCCGCGGGCAGAGGCGAGGTCGATCCCCCGCATCGCCAGCGCAAGGCGCAACCGCGCCAGCGACGGCTCACCGCGGGCGAGCGCGGCCTTCAGCCCCTCGGGGGCGGTATCGGCGGCGCAACCCAGAAGGCCGCAATCGATGCGCCCGTCGGGATGGGCGGCGATCAGTTCGGCCCGCTGCCCCCCTTCGTCGTTCTGGAGGCGCAGGCTGTCGCCGGGGCGGATCTCCACGACGATCGCACCGCCGCCGGGAACGGAGTAGCGTTCCTCGGTGCGGGCGAAGGCGGCGGCGCGGCGCGCGCGGCTGGCCGTTGGCGGGCCGGGGCGGAAGAGGGCGTCGGGCGGCAGTTGCAGCATCCGCATGTCCTTGTGTCAGAGCGGAGGCGCGGCCACGGGGGCCGCACCCCATCTTGAGCCTAGTTCGCGAGATAGGCTTCCATGGAATCGTCCAGCGCATCTTTCCACGGGGTGTGATGCACGGGCGCCATGGTGCCGGTGATGACCGATTGATAGCAGTTGTTGCGGAAGCCCATGATATCGATGGACTTATGCTTCTTCCATTCGAAGAAGGCCGCACAGGCGCCATCGACATCGAAGCTGGGATAATCGGTGTCGGCCAGCAATTCCTTGATGTAATCGCCCTGATAGCGAATGGCGTATTTCACATCGTCCGAGGCTTCTTCGCGCGCCTCGCGTTCGGAGACATCGGCCATCAGCACCTGACGGTCGGCGGGCACCTCGATCCGGCCCATGATGATGTCGCGCACATACCACGCTTGGGCGTCGAACATGTTGAAGGTGAACCACTGGTCCTGCATCCCCAGATAGAAGAGCTTGGGATTGTGGACATAGATGACGCCCTTGTAGAGGTCGGCCGCGGCAAGGCGGTTCTTCGTCTTCAGGCGCAGATCGTCCGGCAGGAACGGGAAATAGTGGCGATACCCGGTGCACAGGATGATCGCATCCACCTCGCGGCTGGTGCCGTCCTTGAAGAAGGCGGTCTTGCCCTCGACCCGGACCAGCGCGGGCTTCTCCTCCCAGTTGTCGGGCCAGTGGAAGCCCATCGGCGCCGAGCGGTAGGAGGTCGTGACCGTCTTGGCCCCGTATTTCCAGCATTGCGAACCGATATCCTCGGCCGAATAGGAAGCGCCGACCAGCAGCACGTCCTTGCCCGTGAATTCGCGCGCGTCGCGGAAGTCATGGGCGTGCACGATGCGGCCGTGATAGGTGTCAAAGCCCGGATATTCCGGCACGTTCGGCGAGGAGAAGTGCCCGGTCGCGATGATGACATGGTCGAAGACCTCGCGATAGACGCTGTCCTTTTCCATGTCGTGGACGGTCACGGTGAACATGCCGGTCTCGGCATCCTCCTCGATCCAGCGGATGACCGAGTTGAAGCGGATCCAGTCGCGCACGCCAGCCTTCAGCACGCGCCCTTCGATGTAATCGACCATGACCGCGCGCGGCGGATAGGAGGCGATCTGCTTTCCGAAATGCTCCTCGAAGGAATAATCGGCGAATTCCAGCCCTTCCTTGGGGCCGTTGCTCCACAGATAACGGTACATGGAGCCGTGGACCGGCTCGCCATGTTCATCGACGCCGGTGCGCCATGTATAATTCCAAAGGCCACCCCAATTGGCCTGCTTTTCAAAACAGACGACCTCGGGAATCTCGGCACCTTTCTGGGCGGCGGACTGGAAGGCCCGAAGTTGTGCAAGGCCCGAGGGGCCCGCGCCGATGACGGCAACGCGTTTGGTCATTGCTAGCTCCCTGCTTCCCGGTCTGAACCAATCTTCTAAGCTGGTCCTTCCGGCATGGACCAATGAGGGGCCGAATCGGCACTTTGGGTCAATAAACTTTCCTGCACGGAATAAGCAGGTTCTCCATTCTGAACGTTTCGCTTCACGCAAAAGGGGCTATTGTCGAAGAAATGAGCAGTTCGTCATTCGCACAGCGCCTTGCGGTCAACGGATCGCTGCCTCGCCTCGGGGGGCAGAACCGCGCCCCGGTCCGAATCGGGTTCCTGACCCCGCTGACCGGACCGGAGGAGTATTGGGGCCGACCGGGCCTCGATGGGTGCCGCCTCTGGGCCGATGAGATCAATGCCGCGGGCGGCATGATGGTGTCGGGCCGCCGTCAGCGGGTGGAGATCGTGGCCTTCGACAGCGCCGTCAGCCCGCAGGCGACCCAAGCGGCGGCGCGCGACATGGTGGAAAACCTGCGCGCCCGCCTGATCCTGACGCTGGGCGGCGACAGTTTCGCGCCCGCCTTGCCCTATCTGATGGAGCGGCGGGCGCTGGTGGCGACGCTGCTGCCGTCGGATCTGTCGCCCGACACGCCCTATCTGATCGCCCCGGCCGAGGCGCATCCCCTCTTCAACGTGACGGGGGTGGATTGGCTGGCGCGCAACCGACCGGCGGCGCGGCGCGTCGCGCTTTGCGCGCAGACCGACAGCCTCGGGCTGCCCTCGCTCGCGGTCTATCGCGCGGCGTTCGAGGCGGCGGAGCGGGCGATGGTCCGCGAGGTGCGGTACGATCCGGGATCGCGCGATGCGGCGGGGATCGTCGCGGCGATGCTGGCGGACGATCCGGACGTGCTCTGCTGGTGCTCTTCGGCGCCGCCGATGATGCAGGCCCTGACCGAGGCGGCCTTCGCCCAAGGGTTCCGCGGCGAGATATTGGCCTGCACCGCCGACGACTATCCCCGTCTGATCGCCCGGACGAGCGGGGATTTCATGTCCCGCTGCACCTTCCAATTCCCCGATTTCGACGATCCGAGCCTGACCGAGACCGCCTTCTTCTTCCGCCGCCCCAAGGCGTTCTTCGACGCCTACAACCGGCGCTTTCCGGGCGCATGGACCGCCGTCAGCTGGGAATACGCCTCCATCCTCGATCTGTGGCACAGCGCGGTGGAGATCGCCGACACGCTGGCCCCGGTATCGGTGCTGGCGGCGATGAAGCGCGGGCGCGAGATGCCCCACGCCTTCGGCCCCGCCCGGTGGTGGGGGGAGGAGATCTACGGCATCGACAACGCGCTGGTGGGCGATTGGCCGGTGGTGCGGATCATCGACGGGCGGGCGCGGATCGTGGAATTCGGATCGGTGCTGGATTGGCTCGGCCGCAACGGGCCGCTGCTGGCCCAGCATCTCGGCGCGCTCGGCCAGCTTTGGCATCAGCGGCGGGCCGGGAGGCCGGCGATCAGTCGTCCTGCATCAGCAGCTTCTGATCCTCGATCAAGGTGAGCTTCATGAACTCCGTCGCCTCTTCGATGTCGCGGGCGGCGATGGCATTGAAGAGCGCGTTGTAACCGCGCTGATAGGCGGCGATGCGGTTCGGCGTCAGATGGCGGCGGTACATCGCGGCCCGGAAACTCTGCCGCCGCGCGTCGATCACGAGGTTGTAGCAGGCCACCAGCAGCGGGTTGCCGGTGCCGCGCGCGATCTGGCGGTGGAACTCCTCCTCCAGCCGGACGAAATCGGCGGCCTCGGTCTGGACGGCCTCCATCCGCGAAAGGGTGACGGCCAGATCCTCGATCTCGCGCGGGGGCATGTTGATGATGGCAAGGCGCACCATCTCCGGCTCGAGGATGCCGCGCATCACCTGAAGGTGCAGCGGGCCGGTTTCGGCGGCCACGGGGGCCAGCGCGGCACTGGCGCCCGCCGGGTCCCACGTCACGAACGAGCCGGAGCCCGCCCGCCGCCGGATCATCCCGCGGCTTTCCAAGAGGTCCAGCGCCTCGCGCACGGTGTTGCGCGCCACGCTCAGATCCTGCGCCATCTGCCGTTCGGAGGGCAGGCGTTCGTCATGGCCGTATTCGCCCGCGACGATGCGCATCTTCAGCGTGTCGATGACATATTGCACGGTCGCGCCGACGACGGGTTCGCGCGCGGGCAGGGGGCGTCCGGAAGAGGGCGGCACGGGGATCGGTCCTTTGATCGGCCCGGGATCGGGCGGTCGCAGGATAGACCGGGCCGCCTTGGGAAATCCAGAGGCCCGGTGCGCCATGGCAGCCCTCAGCCCATACGTTCGGACGCATAGGCGCCCGGCGAGGCGGGGAACACCACCGTCTTGTTGCCGTTCAGGAAGGCGCGGCGATGCGCATGGGCATGGATCGCGCGGGCCAGCACCTGGCTTTCGACATCGCGGCCCAACGAGACGTAATCCTCGGCCGATTGGGCATGGGTGATGCGCACGGTGTCCTGCTCGATGATCGGGCCTTCGTCCAGATCGGCGGTAACGTAGTGGCTGGTCGCGCCGATCAGCTTCACGCCGCGCTCATAGGCCTGCTTGTAGGGGTTCGCGCCCTTGAAGCTCGGCAGGAAGGAATGGTGGATGTTGATGATCCGGCCCGACATCTTCTGGCACATCTCATCCGACAGGATCTGCATGTAGCGGGCCAGAACGATCAGGTCGGCGCCCGTATCCTCGACCACGCGCATGATCGCGCCTTCGGCCTCGGGCTTGTTCTCCTTGGTCACCTTGATGCAGTGGAAGGGGATGTCGTGGTTCACGACGACCTTCTGGTAATCCATGTGGTTGGAGATGACGGCCACGATCTCGATCGGCAGCGCGCCGATGCGCACGCGGTACAGCAGATCGTTCAGGCAGTGCCCGAACCGCGACACCATGATGACGACCTTCATCTTGCGGTCTTCGTCATGGAATTGGGCATCCATGTCCAGCGATTTGGCGGTCGCGGCAAAGCCCTTGTGCAGCGCATCCAGCGCGACGCCCGTTTCGGGAACGAAGCTGACGCGCATGAAGAAACGGCCGGTCACCGGGTCGTCGTATTGCGAACTGTCGGTGATGTTGCAGCCCTGCTCGGCCAGATAGCCGGCGATGGCGGCAACGATGCCGCGCTTGGAAGGGCAGGTCACGGTCAGGCAGTATTTGGTCATGGTTGTCTTCCCAAGGATCTGATGCTCCGGCCGGGGCCGGGGGACCGCGCCTTGCCTCGAAGGCGCGGGTCGGTGTGTCAGGCCGTCAGGCCGTCCGGTTCGGGCAGGCCGTTGGCGCGGCAGCAGGCCGTCAGCGTATTGGCCAGAAGGCAGGCGATGGTCATCGGGCCGACGCCGCCCGGCACCGGGGTGATCGCCCCCGCCACCGCGCTGGCCGAGGCGAAATCGACATCGCCCACCAGCCGCATCTTGCCGTCCCGCTCCACCCGGTTGATGCCGACATCGATCACCGTGGCGCCGGGTTTCACCCAATCGCCGGGGATCATCTCGGGGCGGCCCACGGCGGCGATCAGGATGTCGGCGCCGCGGCACACGGCGGGCAGATCGGCGGTGCGCGAATGGGCGATCGTGACGGTGCAGCTGTCATTCAGCAGCAGTTGCGCCATCGGCTTGCCCACGATGTTGGACCGGCCCACGACCACGGCATTCTTGCCCGAGAGCGAGCCGAGATGGTCGCGCAGCATCATCAGGCATCCCAGCGGCGTGCAGGGCACCATCGACTTCTGCCCCGTGCCCAGCAGGCCCACGTTGGAGATGTGGAACCCGTCCACATCCTTGGCCGGGTCGATGGCGTTGATCACGAGATCGCTGTTCAGATGGCCCGGCAGCGGCAGCTGCACCAGAATGCCGTGCACGGCGGGATCGGCGTTCAGCCGGGCGATCAGCGCCAGAAGGTCCGCCTCGGCCGTGTCCGCCGGCAGCTTGTGCTCGTAGGAGTTCATGCCGACTTCGAGCGTCTGCTTGCCCTTGTTGCGGACATAGACCTCCGAGGCCGGATCCTCGCCCACCAGCACCACCGCAAGGCCGGGGACCAGATCCCGTTCCGCCTTCAGCCGTGCCACATGCTCGGCCACCTGTCCGCGCACCGTTGCCGCGAATGCCTTGCCATCGATCCGTTTCGCCGTCATCTCAGTTCCCTTCAATCCGTGCCGCGGCAGCCGCCAGCGCATGCCAGATCGTCCCCGCAGCCGAGCGCATTCCAAGCACCGCGAGCCGATCCTCGGCGCGACGGATCACGAAAACGCTCATATGTTCAAGCCCTGTACGCGTCGCAGCGCCCGATTCCAGCGTTTGGACATCGACGTTCACCAGCTTGGACAGCAGCGCGCGGATCGGCCCGCCCCCTGCGGCGGAGGTGATCTCGAAGACGGCCCATGCGTCGGTCTGCTCGGTCACGGAGGCGGCGGGGGCGGCGCGCTTCACCTCGGCGGCGATGTCGGCTTCGGCGCGGCCGGGGGCCTCGATCATCCATTGGTCCGGGCCGGTCCAGAAGGCGCAATAGGTCTCGCCCGCCTGCCATCCGCCCGGTCCGGGCAGCGGCAGGCCCGCGGGGGCCGCCCCCCCGCGCCGCAGCGCGAGCGAGGCAAGGCCGAGGCCGGTCTCTTCGGCCACGGTCAGTGGGCCGAACACCTCCACGCGGGCCGTGGCGGCACCGAGGGCGGTCATGGGGGAAAGGTCAGTCACGAAGGCGTCCTCCCTCGGGGTCGATGAAGTGGGGCGAGACGACGCGCAGGCGCGTTTCTTGCCCTTGCAGCGGGTTGGCGGCGATCACCACCTCGCCCATCCGTGCCTTGCCATCCGTCAGGAAGCCAAGGCCGATGGCGCAGCCCAGATGCGGCGAGAAGCAGGCCGAACTGATCCAGCCGAGATCGTTCGCCGTCACCTGCGCCGCCCCTTCGGCAAAGAGATGCGCGCCCGCCGTCACCGGCGCTGCCGGATCGACCGGCTGCAGGCCGACCAGCACGCGCGTTTCGGCGGTGGTCATCCCCTCGCGGCGGCTCAGCACCGCGCCGATGCTGTCCTTCTTGGCCGAGACCATCCGGCCCAGCCCCAGCATCTGCGCCGTGGTCTGCCCGTTCAGCTCGTTGCCCGCCGCATGGCCCTTTTCGATCCGCAGGACGCCAAGCGCCTCGGTGCCATAGGGGGTGACGCCCAGATCCGCGCCCTGCTGCGCCAGGCGCGCCATCAGCGCCGCGCCATAGCGGGCCGGGACCGCGATCTCGTAGGCCAACTCCCCGGAGAAGGAGATGCGGAACAGCCGCGCGCGCAGCCCGCCGCACACCGTCAGCGGGGCGCAGGCCATGAAGGGGAACGCCTCGTTCGAGAGGTCGAACCCGTCCACCACCCGTTCCAGCAGGCGGCGGGCGTTCGGCCCGGCCACCGCGATCTGCGCCCATGCATCCGTGGTGGAGATGAGCTGCACATCGAGGTCCGGCCACAGGCACTGCCGCGCGAATTCCATATGCCGATAGACCGGCCCGGCCTGCGCCGTGGTGGTGGTGACGACGTAGTGATCCTCGGCCAAGCGGGCACAGGTGCCGTCGTCATAGGCGTGCCCGTCCTCGCGCAGCATCAGCCCGTAGCGGACCATCCCGACCTTGAGCGAGCCCATTGCATTGGCATAGACGCGGTTCAGGAATTCGCCCGCATCGGCGCCCTGCACATCCACCTTGCCCAGCGTCGTGACATCGCAAAGGCCGACACCGGCGCGGGTGGCCAGAACCTCGCGGTCCACCGTTTCGCGCCACGTCGTCTCGCCGGGGCGGGGGAAGTACTGCGCGCGCATCCACGGGCCGGCCTCCACGAAGACGGCGCCTTGCGCGCGGGCCCATTCGTGGGTGGGCGTCAGACGCCGCGGGCGGAAGGACGCGCCCGTGTCGCCGCCGCCCAGAACCCCCAGCGACACCCCAGTATAGGGCGGGCGGAAGATCGTCGTGCCCGTCTGCGGGATGGTGCGGCCCGTCAGTTCGGCCATCACCGCCAGCGCGGTCACGTTCGCCGTCTTGCCCTGATCCGTCGCCATGCCCAGCGTCGTCCAGCGCTTCAGATGCTCCACCGGGCGCATGTTCTCCTGATGGGCGAGGGCGATGTCCTTCACGGTCACGTCGTTCTGGAAATCGACCCATGCGCGGCCCTTGCCCGGCACATGCCAGAAGGCGGCCTGACGCAGGGGGGCGTCCTCGGCGCGGGGCAGGTCGGGGCGGGTGGCGGCGATGCCCATCGCCTCCAGCGCGGCCATCGCGGCCTCGGCCCCCGAGGCGAGGGCGGCATGGGTCGAGCCCTGTCCCGCCGCCGCGCCCGCGACATGCATGCCCGCCGGAAGGTCCGGGCCGGGAACGAAGGCCAGACGCGCCTCGTCCCAGACGGGGCGGCCGCGGTGGTGGCTGGCCAGATGCACGTTCGGGTTCCAGCCGCCGGACACGCCGAGCGCCCCGGCCTCGATCCAGTGGGAGGTGCCGCCCCGCGTGATCTGCACCCGCGTCAGGCCAAGGCGGCCGCGCGTATCGGTGACGGTGGCCCCGGCGAACAGATCGTAGCTGCCGATCGCCCGCGCATCGGGGCGGCTGTCGATCACCGCCGCCACCTGCACGCCCCGCGCCGCCAGATCGAGCGCCGTGCGGTGGCCGTCATCGTTGTTTGTGAAGACCGCGATCGTGCGCGCCGGGCAGGCGGCCTGCCGGTTGGCGAAGCTGCGCATCGCACCCGCCAGCATGATGCCCGGACGGTCGTTGTTGGCGAAGGGGATGTGCCGCTCGGTGGCCCCGGCGGCCAGCACGGTGCGGCGCGCGGTGATGCGCCACAGCGTCTGGCGCACGCGCCCGCCCGGATCGGCGAGGTGATCGGACACCCGCTCCACCGCGCCGAACACGCCGTGATCGAAGGTGCCGAACACGGTGGTGCGCGTCATCAGGCGCAGGTTCGGCAGGCTCTCCATCTCGGCCAGCGTCTTGGCGATCCACTCGGTCGCGGGCGCATCGTCCAAGGTATGGCTTTCGGCCAGAAGGCGGCCCCCGAGGCGGAAATCCTCGTCGCACAGGATCACCCGCGCGCCGGTCCGCGCCGCCGTCAGCGCCGCCGCAAGCCCCGCCGCGCCGCCGCCGATCACCAGCAGGTCGCAATGCAGGAAGCCTTTGTCATAGGCGTCGGGATCGGCCAGCATCGACAGCGATCCAAGGCCCGCCGCGCGGCGGATCATCGGCTCGTAGAGGCGCTCCCAGAAGGCGCGGGGCCACATGAACGTCTTGTAGTAGAACCCCGCCGCCAGCAGCGGCGCGGCCAGATCGTTCACCGCCATCAGATCGAAATCCAAGCGTCCGATCCGGTTCTGGCTGCGCGCGGTCAGCCCGTCATAGAGCTCGGCCATGGTGGCGCGGGTGTTCGGCTCCTGCCGGGCGCCTTCGCGCAGTTCCACCAGCGCGTTCGGCTCCTCCGAGCCGGCCGAGACGACCCCGCGCGGGCGGTGGTATTTGAAGCTGCGGCCCATCAGGCGCACATCGTTGGCCAGCAGCGCCGAGGCGAGCGTGTCGCCCGGATGCCCCGCATAGGTGCGCCCGTCGAAGGTGAAGCTCAGCGTGCGAGAGCGGTCGATCAGCCCCCCGGAAAGACGGGTCATTGCGCACCCCCCTTCGCGGCCAGCGCCACATCGCGCGCCAGTTCCGCGCCAAGGATCTCATGGGTCACGGTGTCGCGCGTGACCACCAGCCACGACCGGTCGCCCTGTTCGTGGAACCACAATTCGCGGTGCGGACCGGCGGGATTGTCCCGCAGATAGGCGTAGTCGAAGAAGGCCTCGGCCGCGCCTTCGGCCATGCCATCCGGCCGGTTCAGAAGCGCGGCATCGCCGAGATAGGTGAATTCCTGCGCATCGCGAAGGCCGAGAAGGGGATGGGGGATCAGCATGATGATACTCGCGGCTGGAACTCAGTGCAGGTTGGGCTGTGCGCCCATGCCCTTCTCATCGATGACGAGACCGCGCGCGAAGCGGTCGAGGCGCAGGAAGCGCGCCGTTTCGTGCGGGCGGTCCGTCGCCAGAAGATGCGCAAAGCACAGCCCCGAGGCCGGCGTCGCCTTGAACCCGCCATAGCACCAGCCCGCGTTCAGATAGAGGCCCTCGATCGGGGTGCGGTCGATGATGGGCGATCCGTCCATGGACATGTCCATGATCCCGCCCCATGCGCGCAGCAGCCGCGCCCGCCCGATGGCGGGCATCAGGGCCATGCCACCCTCGATCACGTCCTCGATCACCGGCAGGTTGCCCCGCTGCGCATAGGAGTTGTAGCCGTCGATGTCGCCGCCGAAGACGAGGCCGCCCTTGTCGGACTGACTGACGTAGAAATGGCCCGCGCCGAAGGTGATGACCCCGTCCACTACCGGCTTCAACCCTTCGGAGACGAAGGCCTGAAGCACATGGCTTTCGATCGGCAGGCGCAGCCCGGCCTTGGCCATCACCCGCCCCGAAGACCCGGCGACCGCGACGCCGACCTTGCCCGCGCCGATGAAGCCGCGGCTCGTCTCCACGCCGCGCAGACGGCCGTTCTCGATGCGAAAGCCCGTGACTTCGCAGTTCTGGATGATGTCCACGCCCAGCCGGTCGGCCGCGCGGGCATAGCCCCAAGCCACGCCGTCATGGCGCGCGGTGCCGCCGCGGCGTTGCAGCAGGCCGCCCTTGATCGGGAAGCGCGCATTGTCGAAGTTCAGCCACGGATACATCGCGCGCACGCCGTCCTGATCCAACAGCTCGGAATCGGCCCCGGCAAAGCGCATGGCGTTCCCGCGCCGGCGGAAGGCGTCGCGCTGCGCATCGGTATGGGCAAGGTTCAGGATCCCGCGCTGGCTGACCATCGCGTTGAAGTTCAGATCCTGCTCCATCCGCTCCCACAGCTTCATGGACAGCTCGTAGAACGGCTCGTTCCCCGGCAGCATGTAGTTGGAACGGATGATCGTCGTGTTGCGCCCGATATTGCCCGACCCGAGCCAGCCCTTTTCCAGCACCGCGATCCGCTTGGCCCCGAAGGTCCGGGCCAGGTTCCACGCGGTCGCCAGCCCGTGGCCGCCGCCGCCGACGATGATATAGTCGTAGGAGGGTTGCGGATCGGGGTTGCGCCACAGCGGCTTCCAACCCTTGTGGCCCGTCAGGGCCTCCTTGATGACGCGAAAACCGGAAAACTGCATGATGCATCGTCTCGAGCAGGAGGGATGCGGGTCCGGAGGCCGGGCCCGCGAGGCATGGATCAGACGTCCAGCGTGTTCTCACGCTCCCACGGCGAGAAATGGTTCACGAAGCTGTTCCATTCCTGCGATTTGAGCTTGATATACGCGGCCGAGAATTCCTCGCCCATGGCGGCCTTCAGGCCCGCATCGGCGTCATAGGCGCGGATCGCGTCCAGAAGGTTCAGCGGCAGCTTCGGCGCCCCTTCGATCTTGTGGCCTTCGGCATACATGTCGATGTCGTGGCGCGGGCCGGGATCGGCCTTGGACCGCAGACCCGACAGGCCCGCCGCGATGATGACGGCCTGCAAGAGATAGGGGTTCACGGCGCCGTCGGGCAGGCGCAGTTCGAACCGGCCCGGACCCGGCACGCGCACCATATGCGTGCGGTTGTTGCCCGTCCACGTCACGCTGTTGGGCGCCCATGTCGCGCCCGATGCGGTGCGCGGTGCGTTGATGCGCTTGTAGCTGTTGATCGTGGGGTTCGTGATCAGCGCCAGCGCCGAGGCGTGCTTCATGATCCCGCCAAGGAAGTGCCGCCCGTCATCGGAGAGGCCAAGTTCCTTGGTGTCGTCCGCGAAGGCGTTCTTGCCCGTCTTCGTGTTCCAGACCGAGATATGCGCATGGCAGCCGTTGCCCGTCAGGCCCGGAATGGGCTTGGGCATGAAGGTGGCGCGCAGGCCATGCTTCTCGGCGACCGATTTCACCATGAACTTGAAGAAGGAATGCTTGTCGGCGGTGGCCATCGCCCCGTCGTATTTCCAGTTCATCTCGAACTGGCCGTTCGCATCCTCGTGGTCGTTCTGATAGGCTTCCCAGCCCAGTTCCAGCATGTAATCGCAGATTTCGGCGATGACATCGTAGCGGCGCATCACGGCCTGCTGGTCGTAGCAGGGCTTGGCCGCCGTGTCGTAGGGGTCGGAGATCTGCGTGCCTTCGGGGGTCAGCAGGAAGAACTCCGGCTCCACCCCGGTCTTGATCTCCAGATCCATCTCCGCCGCTTCGCCGATCAGGCGGGACAGAAGGTTGCGCGGCGCTTGCGCCAGGCTGGCCCCATCCATCACGCAGTTCGAGGCGACCCATGCGACCTCTTTCTTCCACGGCAGCTGGATCACCGAAGGCGCGTCCGGCACCGCCAGCATGTCCGGGTGTGCCGGCGTCAGGTCGAGCCAGGTCGCGAAGCCGGCGAAGCCCGCGCCGTCGGTCTGCATGTCGGCGATCGCCTGCGCCGGGACCAGCTTGGCCCGCTGCGCCCCGAACAGATCGGTGTAGGAGATCATGAAGTACTTCACGCCCTTTTCGCGGGCAAAGGCGGCAAGATCGGTCATTTCAGTCATTTCCCTGTTGGAGATGCGGGCGGAGTGCATGCCCCGCCCGTCGATGTCAGAGCCCGTTCTGGCCAGGGATCCAGCTGGTGCCGGCCAGCGGGACGCCCGCCATCGCGGCGGCCTCGATCGTCAGCGCGCACAGATCCTCGGGTTCGAGGTTGTGGACGTGGCTCTTGCCACAGGCGCGCGCGATGGTCTGACATTCCAGAGTCAGCACCGCAAGGTAGTTGCGCAGCTTGCGCGCGGCCTCCACCGGATCGAGGCGCTGCATCAGCTCCTTGTCCTGCGTGGTGATCCCGGCCGGGTCTTTGCCTTCGTGCCAGTCGTCATAGGCGTCGGCCGTAGTGCCGAGGGCGGCATATTCCGACGCCCATTTGGGATCGTTCTCGCCCAGTGCGATCAGCGCGGCGGTGCCGATGGCGACCGCATCCGCACCAAGCGCCAGCGCCTTGGCCACATCGGCGCCGGACCGGATCCCGCCCGAGACGACGAGCTGCACCTTGCGGTGCATGCCCAGATCCTGAAGCGCCTTCACCGCAGGGCGGATGCAGGCCAGCGTCGGCTGACCGACATGTTCGATGAACACGTCCTGCGTCGCGGCGGTCCCGCCCTGCATGCCGTCGAGGACGACCACATCGGCCCCAGCCTTCACCGCCAGCGCGGTGTCGTAATAGGGGCGCGCGCCGCCGATCTTGATGTAGATCGGCTTTTCCCAGTTGGTGATCTCGCGGATCTCGAGGATCTTGATCTCCAGATCGTCGGGGCCGGTCCAGTCGGGGTGACGGCAGGCCGAACGCTGGTCGATCCCCTGCGGCAGGTTGCGCATCTTGGCCACGCGCTCGGTGATCTTCTGACCCAAGAGCATGCCGCCGCCGCCGGGCTTGGCGCCCTGACCGACCACGATCTCGATCGCATCGGCGCGGCGCAGATCGTCCGGGTTCATCCCATAGCGCGAGGGAAGGTACTGATAGACCAGCTTTTCCGAATGACCGCGCTCTTCGTTGGTCATGCCGCCGTCGCCGGTGGTGGTGGAGGTGCCGGCCATCGTCGCGCCGCGGCCAAGGGCCTCCTTGGCAGGGCCGGACAGCGCGCCGAAGGACATGCCCGCGATCGTCACCGGGATCTTCAGCTCGATCGGCTTCTTGGCAAAGCGCGTGCCCAGCGTGACCGAGGTGTCGCACTTCTCGCGATACCCCTCCAGCGGGTAGCGGCTCATGGAGGCGCCGAGGAACAGCAGGTCGTCGAAATGCGGAACGCGCCGTTTCGCGCCGCCGCCGCGGATGTCGTAGATGCCGGTATCGGCAGCACGGCGGATCTCGGAGTTGATCAGCGGGGAATAGGTCCAGCTGTCGCGCGGCAGGGTTTGCGGAATCTTGTCCATCATGCAGTCCTCAATAGGCGCCGGCGTGGTCGACGTGGAAGTTGTAGAGCTTGCGGGCCGAGCCGTAGCGTTTGAACTCTTCGGGCTTGGCATCGGCGCCGGCACGGGCCAGCAGGTCGCGCAGGATCTCGAGATGTTCGGGGCGCATCTCTTTCTCGATGCAGTCCGCCCCCAGCGATTTCACGCTGCCGCGCACGAAGAGCCGCGCCTCGTAGAGGCTGTCGCCAAGCGCGTCGCCCGCATCGCCGCAGACCACGAGGTTGCCCGACTGCGCCATGAAGGCCGACATGTGGCCGACATTGCCATGCACGACGATGTCGATGCCCTTCATCGAGATGCCGCAGCGCGAGGAGGCGTTGCCCTTGATGACAAGAAGGCCGCCATGGCCGGTCGCCCCGGCATATTGGCTCGCATCGCCTTCGATGACGACGGTGCCCGACATCATGTTCTCGGCGACGCCCGGCCCGGTGGAGCCGGTGACATGCACGCTCGCCTGCTTGTTCATGCCGCCGAGGTAATAGCCGGTCGATCCCTTCACCGTCACCTCGATCGGCGCGTCGAGGCCGACGGCGACGGCATGGGCGCCGCGCGGATTCTCGATCACCCATTGGGTCTGGTTGGTCTGCTGGGCCTGTGCCTGCAGGGCGGCGTTCAGCTCGCGCAGCGGCGTGGTGGCCATGTCGATGGTCTGCATGCTCAACGCTCCCAGAAATAGACGGTGGCGGGTTCGGGTTCCCAGACGCGGGCGGCGTCGATGCCCGGCAGTTTGGCGAAGGCGCGGTATTCGCTGCCGAAGGCGACGTAATCCTCGGTCTCGGCCATGACGGCGGGCTTGCAGGCGATCGGATCGCGCACCACGCCAAAGCCGTTGCGCGTGCCGACGACGAAGGTGAAGAAGCCGTCCAGATCCTCCAGCGTGCCTTCGAGGGCCTCGCCGAGGTTGACCCCTTCGGCAAGCCGCGAGGAGATGTAGCAGGCCGCCACTTCGGTGTCGTTCTGCGTCTTGGGAGCAAAGCCCTTTTCGGTCAGCCGGCGACGCATCTGGTTGTGGTTCGAGAGCGAGCCGTTATGGACGAGGCACTGATCCGCGCTGGTGGAGAAGGGGTGAGCGCCCATGGTCGTCACCGCCGATTCCGTGGCCATGCGCGTATGGCCGATGCCGTGGCTGCCGCCCATGCCGCGGATGCCGAAGCGGGCCGCGACGTCCTTGGGCAGGCCGATCTCCTTGAAGATCTCCATCGAGGTGCCTGCCCCCATGATGCGGATGCCGCGCGCATCAAGGAAGCTCCGGGCCGCCGCCTCGCCGCCCTCGGGCAGGGAGAGGACCGCATGCGTGTCGATCACCTTCATCGTGACCGGCGCCTCGAGGATACCGGCAAGGGCCACGTCGAGGCCTGCGAAATCCACCGCCGGGGCGTCGGATTGCACGGTCATCTTCAGGGGGCCTGCCTCATCGCCATAGATCGCGATGCCGGCACTGTCGGGGCCGCGATCGGTCATGGTGATCAGCATATCGGTGAGCATGTCACCCAGTTGCGGACGAAGATCGTCCTTCTTCAGAAACAGGCCAACGATGCCACACATGTTTCTCTCCGTTTCGGTTTCAGCCAAGGCCGTCTCGTATTGACTACCGGGAAACTTATTTGACGGAAAAGATATTTTGTTTCTGCAAAGGAAGATTTTTTTCTCAGGCATGAAGCGGCGCGGAATTAGGCAATTTCCGGGGGAAAACGGGGCGTCGTGCCGCGTCCTTGGGCGAAGCCTGTCTGCGCCCTAGCCCGCCTGCGGATAGCAGATGATCGACAGATACCGCGCGGGAAGGGTGCGCAGCGCCTCCGGCCCATGGGGCGCATCCGAATCGAACAGCAGCGTATCGCCCGGTTCCAAGCGGTAGATCTGATCGCCGTGGCGATAATCCACGCAGCCCTCCAGCATATAGAGCATCTCGATCCCCTCGTGCTGAAACACGGGGAAACGGTCGCTCTGCGTGGTCAGGACGATCATGTAGGGCTCCACCACGACGCCCGAATTGTTCGAACCGATATGGCCCAAAAGGTGGTATTGATGGCCCGAACGGGTGCCCGCGCGCTCGATCTCCACGCCTTCGCCGGCCTTCACATGCATGCAGCCCCGCGCCTCCTCGAAGCCGGAAAACAGCTGTATCAGCGGCACGCGCAGCGCATTGGCCAGCACTTGAAGCGTGTTCAGCGAGGGGGAGATCACCCCGTTCTCGATCTTGGAGAGCATGCCCACCGACAGGCCCGTCTGCGCGGCAAGGTCCGATCCGGTCATCCGCTGACGTTTGCGCAGTTCCCGCACCTGCCGGCCGATCGCCACCTCCAGGTTCTTTTCGCGGATGTCACGAAGGGCGTGGGGGTCCTGCGTCAGGCTGGCGGCTTTGCGGGTCTCGTTCATGGCGGTGTGTTCCGGCTTGCATACGGGGGAGGGGGCGCCTGCGGATCGCAGCGCCCCCCATACCTTCCCGTGCCCGCCGGGCAAGCGCAAGCGGCCCGGTTAAGCGGGCGCGCCCTCTGGACGGTCCGAAAGCCGCCCCGAAGTCAGCGCCGCAAGCACCACCAGCGCCGAGGCGGTGGCCATCACGAAGGTCAGCCCGCCCAGCTGATAGGTCAGCCCCGACAGCAGCGTGCCGATCAGCCGCCCGCCCGCATTGGCCATGTAGTAGAAGCCGACATCCATCGTCACCCGCTCCGACCGCGAGAACGCGAGGATGAGGTAGGAATGCAGCGAGGAGTTCACCGCGAACAGCGCCCCGAAGGCCAGAAGCCCCAAGACCAGCACCACCGTCAGCCATGTCTGCGGGCCGGGCGACAGGGCCAGCGCCACCGTCAGCGCCGCCGGAACCGTCAGGAGCGCCAGCGCCCAGCCACGGGCGGCGCGGATCAGCTCCCCCTCCGGGCGGTGGGCGGCGCGCAGGATCGCCGGGGCGGCGGCCTGCACCATGCCATAGAGGATGACCCAGACCGCCATGAAGATACCGATCATGAAGAAGGCGGCGCGGTTGCCCGCCTCGGTCCCGTCCGACAGCACGGCGTAGAAATAGATCGGGATGCCCACCACGAACCACACGTCGCGCGCCCCGAACAGGAACACCCGCGCCGCCGAGAGCCAGTTCACGTTGGCCGATTTCGAAAACACCTCGGAGAATTTGGTCCCCTTGCGCCCGCGCGGCAGGCCGGCGGGCATGAACAGCACCACCGCCAGACCCACGGCCGCCAGCGCCGCCGCCATGGCCAGCACCGCCCCCATGAAGCCGAGCGTCGCCAAAAGCGCCGCCCCCAGCAGAAAGCCCATGCCCTTCACGGCGTTCTTCGATCCGGTCAGCACTGCGACCCAGCGGAACAGCCCGCCCCCTTCGGAGGGGGCCAGCAGCTTCACCGCCGATTTCGACGACATCTTCGCCAGATCCTTGGCCACGCCCGACAGGCCCTGCACGCACATCACGAACCCGACCGAGAGCGCGATGCTCCAACCCGGATCGAGCTGCGCCAGCGCCACCAGCGCCACCACTTGCAGCGCCAGCCCCGCATAGAGCGTGGAGGTCAGCCCGAAGCGCGCCGCAATCCAGCCCGCCGCAAGGTTCGTCACCATCCCCGCCACTTCGTAGAGGATGAAGAGATAAGCCAGCTGCACCGGGCTGAAGCCCAGCGTGTGGAAATGCAGCAGCACCAGCATCCGCAGCGCGCCGTCGGTTAGCATGAAGGCCCAGTAGGCGGCCGTCACCGCACCATAGGCGGCCAGCCCTTCGGGACGCGCGCCGCTCACAGCGCCGCACCCACCATGCGCGCCACGTCCACGAGGCGGTTGGCATAGCCCCATTCGTTGTCGTACCACGCATAGACCTTCAACTGCGTGCCGTTCACGACCATGGTCGACGGCCCGTCCACGATCCCGGAACGCGGATCGTTGGTGTAGTCGGTGGAAACGAGGGGCCGCGTCTCGTAGCCGAGGATGCCCTTCAGCGGGCCTTCGGCGGCGGCGGCGAAGGCGGCGTTCACCTCTTCGGCGGTGGTCTCCCGCTCCAGTTCAAAGACGCAATCGGTCAGCGAGGCGTTCAGCAGCGGCACGCGCACGGCATGGCCGTTCAGGCGGCCCTTCAACTCGGGATAGATGAGCGTGATCGCCGTGGCCGATCCGGTCGTCGTCGGGATCAGCGAGTTCAGCGCCGAGCGGGCGCGCCGCAGATCCTTGGCCGGGCGGTCCACGATGGTCTGGGTGTTGGTCACGTCGTGGATCGTGGTGATGGAGCCGTGGCGGATGCCGAACGTCTCGTGCACCACCTTCACCACGGGGGCGAGGCAATTGGTCGTGCAGGAGGCGGCCGTGATGATCCGGTGCACCTCAGGATCGTAGGTGTCGTGGTTGACGCCATAGACGATGTTGGCGGCATTGCCGTCCTTCACCGGGGCCGAGACGACGACCTTCTTCACCCCCGCCGCGAAATAGGGGGCCAGCGCGGCCTCGGATTTGAAGACGCCGGTGCAGTCGATCACCACATCCACGCCCGCCAGCGGCAGATCCGCCAGCGCCGAGGCGCCGACGAAGGGCAGGCGCGTTCCGTTGATCGTCACGCTTTCGGCGTCATGAGCGAACTCTGCGTTCCAGCGCCCGTGCACCGTGTCGAATTCCAGAAGATGGGCGTGCATCTGCGGATCGCCGACCGCATCGTTGATGAAGGCGATGTCCGCCCCGCTTTCCAGCAGGGGTTTCAGCGCCAGCTTGCCGATGCGGCCGAGTCCGTTCAGTGCGTAGGTGGTCATGCAAGTTCCTCGGGGGATGTGCGGCCGATCTGATCGACGGCGGATTGAAGGGCGATGCGGTCGAGGCTGGCGATGGGCAGCGCGGTGAACGCCTCGATCCGGTTCTTCAGCGCGCCATAGGCGTGCTGGAAGGCCAGCGCCTTTTGGGCGTCGGTGCCTTCGGCCTTCACCGGATCGGGCATGCCCCAATGGCCGCTGACGGGCTGACCGTCCCATGCGGGGCATTCCTCGTTCGCGGCCTGATCGCAGACGGTGAACACGAAATCCAAACGCGGCGCATCCGGGCCAGAGAATTCCGAGATGTCCTTGGACCGCAGGACCGACACGTCGTGCCCCTTGTCCTGCAGCACTTGCACCGCGAAATCGTTCAGCTTCGTGCCGGGACGCGTTCCGGCGGAGAAGGCGGTGAACCGATCGCCCGCAGCGCGGCGCAGGATCGATTCCGCAAAGATGGAGCGGGCGGAGTTCCCGGTGCAGATGAACAGCACATTGTAAGTCCGGTCCGTCATGGGCGTAGCTCCTCTATCAAAGGGCAGGCAGAGATCGGGGCGGCCGCGGCAGCATTCGGTGAACAGCACACCGAACATCCGTCGCACCGCCGTCATATCGACGGTATAGAAGATCGACGTGCCGGCGCGCGCCTGCTCCACCAGCCCCGCCCGCGCCAGCGCGGCCAGATAGGTGGACATCGTGCTGGCCTTGATCCCGAGCGCGGTCGCCAGTTCCCCCGACGCGACGCGTCCGGGATAGCGGCGCATCAGCAGCCGAAAGACGGCGAGCCGCTGCGGGTGGCCAAGGATTGCGAGCTGGTCGGCGATCTCTATTTCCATATTTCATGGAATACTGAAAAAGACGCCCGATTCCAAGTGAAGTTTCCATGACAGCGCCGCCTCGCGATATGACGCCGCCTGCCGAAGCGCCACGGGACGGTCATTCCCGCCCAATCCTCCGGCACTTCGCGTCTTGGCCCGCCCCAACGACCGGAATGTTTTTACCAGATGGTAAAGATCGCCGCATCCTGACCTCAAGGAGCAGCAGGAGACGCACATGGACATCGGTATCTTCCTTCCCATCGGCAACAATGGCTGGCTGATTTCGGAAAACGCCCCGCAATACATGCCCAGCTTCGAGCTGAACAAAGAGATCACCCTCAAGGCCGAGGAGCACGGCCTCGACTTCGTTCTGACGATGATCAAGCTGCGCGGTTTCGGCGGCAAGACGGAGTTCTGGGACCACAACCTCGAAAGCTTCACGCTGATGGCCGGGCTGGCCGCGGTGACGACGAAGATCAAGCTCTTCGCGACGGCGGCGACGCTCGTCTCGCCCCCGGCGATGGTGGCGCGCATGGCCAGCACGATCGATTCCATCTCGGGCGGGCGGTTCGGGGTGAACCTCGTGACGGGCTGGCAAAAGGCGGAATACGAACAGATGGGCGTCTGGCCGGGCGACAGTTTCTTCGGCAGCCGCTACGACTATCTGACCGAATACACCCAAGTGCTGCGCGATCTGTGGTCCACCGGGACCTGCGATCTGAAGGGCAAGCATTTCACCATGGACGACTGCCGCGTCTCCCCCCGCCCGCAGGGGGATATGAAGATCATCTGCGCCGGGTCGTCGGATGCGGGGATGGCCTTCTCGGCGCAGCATGCCGATTACAACTTCTGCTTCGGCAAGGGGGTGAACACGCCCACCGCCTTCCGCAGCAACCCCGAACGCCTGCAACAGGCGACGGCCAAGACGGGGCGCGACGTCGGCACCTATGCCCTCTTCATGATCATCGCCGACCGCACGGACGAAGCCGCCCGCGCCAAGTGGGAGCATTACAAGGCCGGGGCCGACCAAGAGGCCCTTGCATGGCTGGGCCAGCAGGCGGGCGCGGACAAGACCTCGGGCAGCGACACCAACGTGCGCCAGATGGCCGATCCGACCTCGGCGGTGAACATCAACATGGGCACGCTCGTCGGCTCCTACGCCACGGTGGCGCGGATGCTGGACGAGGTGGCCGAGGTGCCGGGCACCGGGGGCGTGCTGCTGACCTTCGACGATTTCGTGAAGGGGGTCGACGATTTCGGCCGATACATCCAACCGCTGATGCGCTCGCGCAATCCGGCCCGCGTGGAGGAAGTGGCATGAGCCTGATCCCGGCCAGCCCCGAACCCGTCGCCTTCGATGCCAAGGACACCGCGCTGATCGTGGTGGACATGCAGAACGCCTATGCCACGCCCGGCGGCTATGTGGACCTTGCGGGGTTCGATCTGACGGGTGCGCGGTCCTGCATCCAGAACATCGGCACCGCCATCGCCGCCAGCCGCAAGGCCGGGGTGCAGGTCGTGTTCCTGCAGAACGGCTGGGATGCCGGCTATTCCGAGGCGGGGGGGCCGCAATCGCCGAACCTTGCGAAATCCAACGCCATGAAGACGATGCGCCAGCGGCCCGAACTCTGGGGCACGCTGCTGTCCAAGGGCGGCTGGGATTACGACATCATCGACGAGCTGTCGCCGCAGGAGGGGGACCTTCTGGTGCCCAAGCCGCGCTATTCGGCCTTCTTCAACACATGGCTGGATTCGGCCCTGCGCTCGCGCGGGATCCGCAACCTCGTGTTCTGCGGCATCGCGACGAATGTCTGCGTGGAAAGCACGCTGCGCGACGGGTTCCACCTCGAATACCACTGCCTGATGCTGGACGACGCGACGCATCATCTGGGGCCGCAATTCGTGCGCGATGCCTCCGTCTACAACGTCAAGACCTTCTTCGGCTGGGTCGGAGAGACCGCCGATTACTGCCAAGCCATCACCGCGGAGACCGCACATGCCTAAAACCCCGATCATCCCCGAAGGCACCGGCAAACCGCTGGCCCCCTATCTGCCCGGCGTTCTGGCGGGCAACACCGTCTATGTCTCGGGGACGCTGCCCTTCGATGCCAACAACGACGTGGTGCATGTGGGCGATGCCGCCGCCCAGACCCGCCATGTGCTGGAGACGATCCGCCGCGTGATCGAAACGGCGGGCGGCACGATGGACGATGTGGTGATGAACCACATCTTCATCACCGACTGGGCCGATTACGGCGCGGTGAACGGCGTCTATGCCGAGTTCTTTCCGGGCGACAAGCCTGCGCGCTTCTGCATCCAATGCGGCCTCGTGAAGCCCGATGCGCGGGTGGAAATCGCGACCGTCGCGGTGCTGGCATGAAGTATCACATCCGCCGCTGCGGGCGGGAGGGCGCGCGCATGCTCGTGCTCTGTTCGGGGCTTGGGGGCGCGCGGGGCTATTGGACGCCGCATCTCGAGGCGCTGGAGGCGATGGGCCTCGATGTCCTCCTCTACGATCAACGCGGCTGCGGCGAGAACATGGAGGCGATCGGCCCCACCCGCATCGCGGACATGGCCGACGACGTGCTGGCCATCTGCGATGCGGCCGGGGTGGAGCGGTTCGATCTCTTGGGCCACGCGCTTGGCGGGCTGGTGGGGTTCGACCTCGCCTGCCGCGCGGGGCGGCGCATCGACCGGGTGGTGGCGATCAACGCATGGCCCCGGATCGACGCCCATACCGCGCGCTGCTTCGACATCCGCCTTGCCACGCTGACGCATCAGGGGCTTGCCGCCTTTGCCGCGCTTCAGCAGAACTTCCTCTATCCGCCCTTCTGGATCGCCGCCCACCCGGACCGCATCGCCGCCGAAGAGGCCCATGCCGTCGCCCATTTCCAAGGCGCGGACACGGTGCGGCACCGCATCGGCGCGCTGCGCGATTTCGCCCTCGGCGATTGGCCCGAGGCCGGGCCGGAGGTTCTGCTCATCTCTTCCACCGACGATGCGCTGGTGGACGCGGCGCAGTCGCGCCGTCTGGCCGAACGCATCCCCGGCGCGCGCCTTCTGGAATATCCCCAAGGCGGCCACGCGCTGAACATCACCAAGCAGACCCGTTTCGAGGCAGATCTTGCCGCCTTCCTGACCCATTGACGTCCTCAACCCTCGGAGAAATCTCATGTCGGACGTTCGGACCTCTCCCGCCGCCTTTGCGCGGCCAGACGACCTGATCGAGGAATCGATCCTGCCCACCCGCATCGCGGATCGGTCGATCTCGGCCATGGGCTATACATGGATGTTCGTCGGCATCGCCGTCATCATCGCCGGATATTCGCTGGGCGCCTCGGGCGTCGGTGCGGGCATGTCCTTGGGTACGGTCATGCTGACGGTGCTGATGGCGAACCTGCTGATCGGCGCCGTCATGCTGCTGAGCGCCGATATCGGCACCGAGCACGGGCTGTCCTTCGCCGTCTATCTGCGCGCGCCCTTCGGAACGCGCGGCACGCATTTCCCGGCACTGATGCGCGGGCTGGTGGCGGCGGCGTGGTTCGGGGTGCAGACCTATCTCGGGGCGCTGGCGCTGAACGGGATCGGGCAGTACTTCCTCGGGTTCGACAACTGGGTGGTGTGGTACGCCGCCTTTGCCGCGCTGCAGATCGTGAACACCGCGATGGGCATCAAATCGGTGGAACGTCTGGCCGCGCTGGCCGCGCCCGCCATCCTCGCGATTTCCATCTGGATGTATTTCCGGCTGGAAGGGGTGGCCGATCAGCAGGGCATCAACATCTGGACGCAGGTCGGAACGCCGCAGATGTCGCTGGCGGTGCTGTTCGTCGCCAATCTGGGCTTCTGGTCCACGCTGGCCGTGGACATCCCGAACCTGACGCGGTTCGTGCGCACCACGCCCGGCGCCACTAGCTTCTGGAAGCGCAATCGCAGCGTGTTTGCGGGGCAACTGATCGCGCTGCCGGTCACGCAGGCGCTGATCGCGGGCCTCGGGGGCATCTCGCTTCTGGCGACGGGCAACTGGAACCCGGTGGAGGTGATCCAGTCCGAGGCGACGGGCGTGACGCTGATCGTGCTCTTCGCGCTCGTGGTGCTGGCGCAATGGTCCACGAACAACGCGGCCAACCTCATCCCCTCGGCGCTGACGCTGGTGAACCTTGCGCCGCGCTGGATCGGCTATCGCCGCGCGGTGGTGCTGGCGGGAATCGTCGGCACGCTTTGCTTCCCTTGGGCGCTTCTGAACAACCTGTTCGTGTTCCTCAGCTATTGCGGGGCGTTCCTGTCGGGGATCGGCGGCATCATGATGGCCGATTACTACGTCCTGCGCCGCCGCCGCCTGAACGTGCCGCAGCTTTACGATCCGATGGGGCAGTACCGCTATGTCGGGGGGTTCAATCCGGCGGGCATCGTCGCTTGGGTGCTGGCGGGCAGCGTGGCGGCCAGCTTCGTCGACTATTCCTTCGTCATCGGCTTCCCGCTCGGTTTCGTGGCCTATCTGGTGCTGATGAAGGCCGTGGTGATGCCGCGCTTCACGCAGATCGAATGCGAGGCGAGCGATCCTGCGCGCTATCTGGCGACCTCGGTCGGAAAGAACTGGGTGCATGACGGGGGCGGCGCGTTCCGCCACGAACCGGCATAACGCGGGACAAAGCGCATCGGGGCTGCTACACCCGCCCCGATGCAACCTATGACAGACCCTATGCCCCGGCCCAAGACCCGCAACCAGCTCGAGAAACGCAAGGTGATCCTTGAGGCCGCGCTGGAGATCTTTTCCGAAAACGGCCTGCGCGGCGCCACGCTGGAGATGATCGCCACACAGGCCGGACTGTCCAAGCAGAACCTGATCTATTACGTCCCGACCAAGGAAGCGCTCTATGTCGAATTGCTCGAAGGGCAGCTTGATGCGTGGCTGCAACCCTTGCGCGACATCGACGCCGCCGGCGATCCGCAGACCGAGATCCTGACCTATGTCCGCCGCAAGCTAACGCTGTCGGAAACGATGCCCCGCGAAAGCCGCCTCTTCGCGACGGAGATGCTTCAGAACGCGCCCCGCCTGTCGCCCGTGCTGTCGGGGCGTTTGCGCGCGCTGGTGGATGAAAAGGCCGCGATCCTTGCCGGATGGGCGCGGGACGGGCGCATCGCCCCGCTCGATCCGCATCACCTGATCTTCGCCATCTGGTCCATGACGCAGCATTACGCCGATTTCGACGTGCAGATCTCGGCGGTGCTGGGGCCGGATCGCGCGCCGCGCCGCCACCGCGAGGCGGAGGCCTTCGTCACCGCCGCCATCCTGCGCATCATCGACCCGGCCCCCCTTGCCCATGACGGCGGGGCTGCATAACATCAC
Organism: Falsirhodobacter algicola; assembly: GCF_018279165.1. Taxonomy (GTDB): domain Bacteria; phylum Pseudomonadota; class Alphaproteobacteria; order Rhodobacterales; family Rhodobacteraceae; genus Falsirhodobacter; species Falsirhodobacter algicola. The sequence goes on from NZ_CP047291.1 coordinate 29,189, forward strand.
GCCCGAATCCGTTGGGGTGCCCATCCAGGGCTGAGAGGCGAAAGCCAACCCATCGAACCTGATCCGGTTAGCACCGGCGGAGGGAACGGAACGACGCGCCGGGGCAGATCACGCCCCCGGTCCGTCCCGTGCCCCCTTGCCGGACAAAGGGGGACATGACGATGCGCAGCCGACCGACCCGTTTCCACACCGCCCGGCGCCTTCCGTGACGGCGATCACCGTGATCGGCTGCGGTGTCGCGGGCCTTGCCGTCGCCGCCGAACTTACCGCCCGCGGCCGGCCCCTGCGCCTCTTGGACCGGCAGGCGGATGCTGGCCCGCATCAATGTTCGTGGTGGGCGGGCGGAATGCTTGCCCCCGATTGCGAAGGCGACACCGCCGAAGAGGCTGTCGTCCGCCTTGGCCGCGAGGCGGCCGATTGGTGGCAGGCGCAGGGCGCCGCCGTGACGCGGGCCGGAACCCTCGTTCTGGCACCGCAGCGCGACCGCGCAGAGATCGACCGCTTCGCCCGCCGCGTACCCGCCCGCAGCCTCGATGGCGCGGGCATCGCGGCGCTCGAACCCGATCTGGCGGGGCGTTTCGCCCGGGGCCTCCATGTGGAGGGCGAGGCGCATCTTGCCCCGCGCGACGCGCTGGCGGCCCTGCGCCGCCGGTTGGAGGCCGCGGGCATCCACCCCGAGACTGGCCCAGCCCCCACGGACGGCATCACCATCGACTGCCGCGGCCTTGCCGCCCGCGACGCGCTGCCCGATCTGCGCGGGGTCCGGGGCGAGATGGTCGTCCTGCGCGCGCCCGATCTGAATCTAACCCGCCCGGTGCGGCTGCTGCATCCGCGCTATCCCCTTTATGTCGTGCCGCGCGGGGGCGGGGTGCATATGCTCGGCGCCACGCAGATCGAAAGCGGCGGGCGCGGCCCGGCCACGGTGCGCGCCGCGCTCGAACTCCTCAGCGCGGCCTATGCCCTGCACCCCGCCTTCGCCGAGGCCGAGATCCTCGAACTGGGCGCCGATGCGCGCCCCGCCTTTCCCGACAACCTGCCGCGCATCCGCAGACGCGGCAGCACCATTCACGTCAACGGCCTGTTCCGTCACGGATTCCTTCTAGCGCCTGCCATGGCGCGGATGGTGGCGGACTGGCTCTGCTGCGGCATCACACCGGAGGTTTGCGATGAGGATAACCGTTAACGGCACCCCCGAGGAGGTGACGGCCACCACCCTTGCCGAGGCGCTGACCGCCCTTGGCCGGGACGGCGACACCGTGGCCACCGCCCTGAACGAAGAGTTCGTGCCCGCCGCCGCCCGCGCCGCCACCCCGATCGCCCCCGGCGACCGGATCGAGATCGTCGCGCCGCGGCAGGGGGGCTGATCATGCCGGATTTCTATGGAACGCCCGTCGCCTCGCGGATGATGCTGGGCACGGCGCAATACCCCTCGCCTGCCACGCTGGAGGCGGCCTTCCGCCGCTCGGGCGCGGGGATCGCCACCGTCTCGGTCCGGCGCGAGGCCGCCGCCGGGGAGGGCGCGCCGTTCTGGGCGCTGGTGCGCGATCTGGGGGTGCGCGTGATGCCCAACACCGCCGGCTGCCACACCGCGCGCGAGGCGGTGACGACCGCCCGCATGGCGCGCGAATTGTTCGGCACCGATTGGATCAAGCTGGAGGTGATCGGCCATGCCGACACGCTGCAACCCGATCCGTGGGGGCTGGTGGAGGCCGCGACGATCCTCTGCGCCGAAGGGTTCCGCGTCTTTCCCTACACCACCGAGGATCTGGTTCTGGCCGCGCGCCTCTTGGATGCGGGCTGCGAGGTGCTGATGCCGTGGGGCGCGCCGATCGGCACCGGGATGGGGCTGGCGAACCCCTACGGTCTGCGGGCGCTGCGCGCGCAGTTCCCCGATGTGCCGATGGTGATCGATGCGGGCCTCGGCCGTCCCAGCCATGCCGCCGAGGCGATGGAGATGGGCTTCGACGCCATCCTTCTGAACACCGCCGTCGCGCGCGCCGACGATCCCCCCGCCATGGCCGAAGCCTTCGCCTCTGCGGTGAAGGCGGGCCGTCTCGGCTACGAGGCCGGCGCGATGGAGCCGCGGGACATGGCCGCGCCCTCCACCCCGCTGATCGGTCGGGCGTTCCTGTCATGACGCTGGATCGTTTCTATCCGATCTTCGACGATGTGCGCTGGCTCGAACGGATGCTGCCCTTGGGGGTGCGCCTCGTGCAGCTGCGCCTGAAGGACCGCAGCGAGGCCGACATCCGCGATCAGTTGGCGCGGGGGCGCGCGCTTTGCGCCGCGCAGGGGGCGGTGCTGGTGGTCAACGATCATTGGCAGGCCGCGATCGATCTGGGCTGCGACTGGCTGCATCTGGGGCAGGAGGATCTGGACGGGGCCGATCTGCGCGCGATCCGCCGCGCGGGGTTGCGCCTTGGCATCAGCACCCATGACCGCGCCGAGCTCGACCGGGCGCTGGCGCTCGGGGCGGATTACATCGCGCTCGGCCCGGTATGGCCGACCGTCCTCAAGGTGATGAAATGGCACGAGCAGGGGGTGGATCGGCTGACCGAATGGAAGCGTCTGGCCCCCGACATTCCCCTCGTCGCGATCGGCGGGCTGTCGGTGGCGCGCGCGCCGCAGGCCTTCGCCGCCGGGGCGGACATCGTTTCGGTCGTGACCGACATTACCCTGTCCTCCGACCCCGAGGGCCGGGTGCGCGATTGGATCGGGTCCACGCGATGAGCCGCTACGAACGCCAGATCGCGGTGCCCGGCTTCGGGCCCGCCGCGCAGGGGCGGCTGCGAGAGGCCCATGCGCTGGTGATCGGCGCGGGCGGGCTTGCTGCGCCCGTGCTGCAATACCTCGTCGGGGCGGGGATCGGCCGCATCCGCCTCGTCGATCCCGACCGGGTGGAGGCGGGCAATCTGCACCGCCAGACGCTGTTCACCGCCGCCGATATCGGCGCGCCCAAGGTCGCCGCCGCCGCGCAGCGCCTTGCCGCGCTGAACCCCGACACGCAGGTGGAGGCGCGGGCCCTGCATTTCGATCCCGCCACCGCCCCGGCGCTGATCGCGGGCACCGATCTGGTGATCGACTGCGCCGACAGTTTCGCGGCCAGCTACACCGCCTCGGATCATTGCCGGGCGGTGGGGACGGCGCTGATCAGCGCCTCGGTCACGGGGATGGCGGGCTATGCGGGCGGCTTTTGCGGCGGCGCGCCCAGCCTGCGGGCGCTGTTTCCCGACCTGCCCGCACGGATGGGAAGCTGCGCCGAGGACGGCGTTCTCGGCCCCGTCGTCGGCACGGTCGGCGCGCTTCAGGCGCAGATGGCGCTGGCGCATCTGGCGGGGCTGCACCCGTCGCCGCTGGGGCGGCTCGTCAGCTTCGATGCGGCGGGGTGGCGCTTTGGCGGCTTTTCCTTTGCTGCCGCGCCCGAACCGGCAAAGGCCCACCGCTTCATCGCCGCCGCAGAGATTGCGCCGGACGATTTCGTCGTCGATCTGCGCGCCCCGGACGAAGGCCCGCCCCCCGTGCCCCATGCCCGCCGCCACGCCGTCGGTGCCTTCGGCCCCGGTGGCCCGCGCCCGCCCGCCGGGGCGCGCGCCGTCCTGTGCTGCCGCAGCGGATTACGCGCATGGCAGGCCGCCACCCGCCTGTCCGCCGTCTGGAACGGCCCCATCACCCTCGTCGCCCTTGGCGACACCACCGGAGAGACCGCATGAGATACCTCGCCGTGCTGCTGTGCCTGATGGCCGGCCCCGCCGCTGCCGCCGACCGCCTGACCGTGATGCTAGACTGGTTCGTCAATCCCGATCACGGCCCCCTCATCATCGCCGAGCACGAGGGCTTCTTCGCCGACGAGGGGCTCGAGGTGGAACTCGTAGCCCCCGCCGATCCGGCCGATCCGCCGAAGATGGCCGCCGCCGGGCGCGCCGATATCGCCGTGTCCTATCAGCCGCAGCTGCACCTTCAGGTCGCCGAGGGGTTGCCGCTGAAACGCGTCGGCACGCTGATCGCGACCCCGCTCAACTGTCTTCTGGTGCTGAAGGATGGCCCGATCCACGACATCGCCGATCTGCGGGGCCGCCGCGTCGGCTTTTCCGTCGCCGGGGTGGAGGAGGCGATGCTGGGCGCCATGCTCGCCCCCGCCGGGATGGGGATGGACGATGTCGAGATGGTCAATGTGAATTGGTCGCTCTCGCCCGCGCTGATGTCGGGGCAGGTGGATGCCGTCATCGGCGCGTTCCGCAACTTCGAACTGAACCAGATGAAGATCGAGGGCGTGGAGGGGCGCTGCTTCTATCCCGAGGAAAGCGGCGTTCCGAGCTATGACGAGCTGATCTACGTCGCGAACCCGGACCTCGTGAACCCCAAGGTGATCGCCCGGTTCCTGGCTGCAACCGAACGCGCCGTGCAGTTCATGGTGAACCACCCCGAGGAAAGCTGGGCGATCTTCGCCGCCCATGCCCCCGAACTGAACGACGCGCTGAACGCGATGGCGTGGGACGACACGCTGCCGCGCTTTGCGCTGCGCCCGGCGGCGCTGGATGCGGGCCGCTATGCCCGGTTCGAGCGGTTCTTGTCGGATCGCGGGCTGATCGAAGGGGTGCGTCCGGTTTCCGATCTGGCGGTCGCGCCGGATGGCGGGGAATGATCGCCCCCGCCCTGATCTTCGAAGGCCGGGTGCTGGCGCGCGGGCGCGCGCTGGTCGGCCCCGTCCGGCTGGAGGTGCCGGGCGGGCGATGGACCTGCCTTCTCGGCCCGTCGGGGATCGGGAAATCGACGCTTCTGCATGCCTTCGCGGGGCTGACCGACGGGCTGTCGATCGACGGGACCGTCGGGGCGGGGGATGGCCGCCCGCTGGCCGGGCGCACCGCGCTGATGGCGCAGGCCGACGGGCTGCTGCCATGGCTGACCGCGCAGGAAAACGTGGTGCTGGGCGATCGTCTGCGCCGCCGCCGCCCCGATGCGGAGCGCGCCCGCGCGCTCTTGGCCCGCGCCGGCCTTGCGGGGCTGGAGGGGCGCAAGCCCGGAGCGCTTTCGGGCGGGCAGCGCCAGCGGGCCGCACTTGCCCGCACCCTCTACGAGGATCGGCCCGTGGTGCTTCTCGATGAGCCGTTCTCGGCGCTCGATGTCGCGAACCGGGCGCGGATGCAGGATCTTGCGGCGCGCGCATTGGCGGGCCGCACCGTGCTGCATGTCACCCACGATCCGGCCGAGGCCGCGCGCCTTGGCCATGCGATCCGCCTTCTGACGCCGCAGGGCATCGCCGCCATCCCGCCGCCCGATCTGCCCGCCCCGCGCGCCCCCGACCATGCCTGCACGCTGGAACTGACGGGCCGATTGACGCGCCAGTTGCTGGAGGCCGCATGAAGGCCGTGATCGCGCTTCTGGTCGGGGTGGGGCTGTGGCAGGCGGCGGTCCTCGTCTTGGACATGCCGCCCTTCATCCTGCCCGGCCCGGCCCGCACCGCCGCCGCCCTGTGGGAAAACCGCGCCCTTCTGGCCAACCACGGCGTCATCACCCTGACCGAGGTGCTGCTGGGCCTGACGCTGGGCGTCGGCCTTGGCGGGCTGACGGCGCTCCTTCTGGCGGCGATGCCGCGCGTGGCGGCGGTGCTGGGTCCGATCCTCGTCTTCAGCCAAGCCGTACCGGTCTTCGCCCTCGCGCCGGTGTTCACCCTATGGTTCGGCTATGGGCTCGGCTCGAAGGTGGCGATGGCGCTCCTGATCATCTATTTCCCCGTCACCTCGGCCTTTCTGGACGGGCTGCGCGCGACGCCCGCCCCATGGGTCGATCAGGCGCGCATCATGGGGGCCTCGCCGCGCCGCATCCTGTGGTGCGTGCGCATGCCCGCCGCGCTGCCCGCGCTCTTGTCGGGGCTGCGGCTGGCGGCGGTCTATGCGCCGATCGGGGCGATCATCGGCGAATGGGTCGGGGCGTCGCGGGGCCTTGGCTATCTGATGCTGCTGGCCAATGGGCGGGCCAAGATCGACCTGATGTTCGCCGCGATCCTCGTCGTGGCGGCCATGGCGATCGGGCTGCACCGGGCGGTCGATACGCTCGCCCGGGGCATGGAGGCAAGGCGCCTGCGCTGAGGTCAGACGGTGATCACGACCTTGCCGATGGCCCGGCCGCTTTGCAGGCGGGCATAGGCCTTGCCGACCTCGGACAGATCGAACGCCTCCTCGTCCACGAGCGGCGCGACCGCCCCCGCATCCACGAGCTGGGCAAGCCCGGCCAGGATCTCGCCATGCGCGCGGCGCCCGACATCGTGCAGCATCGGCAGCAGCATGAAGACGACATGGAGCGACAGCCCTTTGAAATGCACCAAGGACAGATCGAGCGCCAAGAGCGAGACGGTGGAGACGACATGGCCATTCAGCGCCGCCGCCTCGAAGGATCGGGTCATGTTCTCGCCGCCGACCGTATCGTAGACGACATCGAAGCCCGCACCCCCGGTATGGGCCTCGACATAGGGCCCCACCGTTTCGGCGCGGTAATCGATGGGCGACGCCCCGAGCGAGCGGATCACCTCCAGCTTTGCCGCCCCCGTGCCCGTGGCCCAGACCTCTGCCCCCAGATGCCGGGCCAGCTGCACCGCGACATGGCCGACACCGCCCGCGCCCCCCTGCACGAGCACCTTCTGCCCGCCCCGGACGCCCGCCCGGTGCAGACCTTCCCATGCGGTGATGCCCACCAGCGGCAGGGCCGCCGCTTCGCGCATTCCGATCGTCTTGGGCTTTTGCGCGATCAGTTGCGCATCGGCCAGGATATACTCGGCCAGCGCACCCGGAAGATCGGCAAGACCGCCCGCGCAGCCATAGACCTCGTCCCCGACGGCGAAACCTTCGACCCCCTCGCCGACCTCTTCGACGATGCCCGCGAAATCCATGCCGAGGATGGCCGGAAGCTCCGGCGACAGGGGGAGATCCCGTCCCATGTCCCGGATCATCGTATCCACGGTGTTGACGCTCGTGGCCTTCACGCGGACGAGGACATGCCCCGGGGCGATGGCGGGGCGCGCCCGCTCGGCCGGGGTGAAGGCGGCATCGGGGCCGTAGGCGTTCAGGATCATCGTCTTCATCGGAAACTCCATCCAAGGCTGCGTTAATCCCGAGATAACCTGATCGGCCCCGCTACATAATCGGGGCAGTTCCGTATTCAGTTTTCGGGTCGGCGATATAATGAGGCGGGGCACGCCGCCCGCACATCGCCCTTGAACGCGGGGATCAATCGGCCTCAATGGGGGCATCTGCACATTGGAGGCGCACCGAATGGACACCGATCACCTGCGCCTCTTCGTCATGGCGGCCGAACGGCTCAACATCTCCGCGGCGGGGCGGGCCTTGGGGCTTGTCCCGGCGGTCGCCAGCGCGCGCCTTGCCCGATTGGAGCAGGACCTCGGCGTGGAGCTTCTGCGCCGGACCACCCGCAAGGTGTCGCTGTCGCTGGAAGGGTCGGATTTCCTGCCCTATGCCCGCGAGATCCTTGCGCAGGCCGATGCGGCGCGGGCGGCGCTTGGCGGGTCGGATGCCGGGCCGAAGGGCACGCTGCGCTTTGCCGCGCCCAGCAGTTTCGCGCAGCGCCACATCATGCCGCTGCTGCCCGAGTTTCACGCCGCCCATCCCGATCTGACGCTGGATCTACGCCTGTCCGATACGCGCTTCGACCTGATCGAGGGCAGTTTCGACCTTGCCTTGCGCAGCGGCCCTCTGGACGACAGCAGCCTGAAGGGGCGCAAGCTGTCCGATGACACGCGGGTTCTCTGCGCGGCGCCGGGATATCTTGCGGCGCATGGCGTTCCGGCTGCGCCGCAGGATCTGACCGGCCACCGGCTGATCGCGTGGAGCAGGCTCGGCCAGCAGGAACTGGTGAATGCCGCGGGGCAGACGGCCCTTCTGGACACGGAGCGCATGATCAGCCGCACCATCGTGGACGACGGCGATGCGCAGCGCGAGGCGACCTTGGCCGGGGCGGGGCTATCGGTGAACTCGCTTTGGAACATCGCTGCGGAACTGGCGGATGGGCGGTTGGAACGGGTGCTTCCGGGATGGAGGCTCAACGATCGCGCGGTGCTCTGGCTGGTCTATCCGCGCAGCAACGTGCTGACCCCGAAGACACGGGTGTTCATGGATTTCCTGATCCGCCGATTGGCAGACCATGCCGGGTGGAGCGAGTGATCGCCCACCCGGCCGATGATGGCCGGGTGGATGCCTCGCGTCAGAGCGCGAAGGTCAGCAGATCGCTCTGCGATGCCGGTTCGGTGGCGGTCAGCGTGATCGTCTGGGTGCCGAACCGCGGCGACGTGACCGTCAGCGTGATGGTCCCGACCTCTCCGGTCAGCCGCAACCACGCGCCCGAGGTGCCGCCCGCCAGCACCGTCATCTCCGGCCCGATCAACGTGGCCGGACCCTCGACGTGCAGCGTCAGCGGATCGTTCAGGAACAGCAGCTTGTTCCCTGCCTGATCCAGTGCGCGGAAGATCACGCGGATCTCCTCGCTTGCATCGGCCTCGGCGGTCCGGACATCGGGGACGATCTCCAACGTGGTCGGCGTGCTGTCGCCGGGGAAGATCCGTTCCGCGACCTTCTCTTCGTTCAGATATCCTGTGATGCGCCCGCCGTGCCAGCTTTGGCCCCAGTGGCCCAGCTCATCCGCCGAGAAGTGCCGGTCGTCGATGATGATGGGCGGATTGGGCAGGTGGCCGAAGCGTTCGCGATCCGGCCCCACACGTTTGACCACATCGGCAAAGACCAGTTCGACCTCGTCGCAGTTCGTCAGGATGACCAGCGGCAGAACCCCCCCGATATTCCGCTCTCCGCGCGCCCAGACCGTGACGGGTTCCATGACGATCCCTTCGCTGGCGGGCTTCTGGCTGGAATAGGCGAAGGCTGCGAATTTCGGCTCGCGGAAAATCGTCATGACGCCGTGGTGGCAGATGCGGTCGCCCGCGCCGAAATCCTTGTGCGTGTTGTAATCGTACATGCACCAGCCGATGCAGCCCGAGATGCTTGGATCGGCATAGGCGGCGTTGAGCACCTCCAGATGCCGGATCGCATGTTCGGACTGATGCGCCTCCGGATCGCCCGCCTTGGTCGGGAACATATGGCCGTTATATTCGGTGATGAGATAGGGCACGGGGTGCGGCAGGCCCGTCACCTCGGGCTGCGTGCGCAGAGCCGTGCGGGGGCGGTTGGTGCCCGGTATCTCGAATTCGCCCAGCACGAAATCGTTCATCGTGTACACATCCTCCAGCAGTTCGCTTTCGGTGATGTACCGCACGCCCCCCGTGGGGCGGGTGCCGTCCAGTTCGCGGGCCGTGGCGTTGGTGCGCAGGTAGAAATCGCGATTGTCGAAACTCTCGTTGATCCGCACGCCCCAGATGATGATGGAGGGGTGGTTCCAGTCCCGTTCGATCATCCGGGCGACGTTCTGCACGGATTCGTCCTGCCACGCGGCCCCGCCGATATGCTGCCAGCCGGGAATCTCTTCAAAGACCAGAAGCCCGATGTCATCGCAGCGGTCCAGAAAATACGTGCTTTGCGGATAATGCGATGTGCGCGCGATGTTGCAGCCCAGATCGAAGCGCAGGATCTCGGCGTCGCGTTCCTGTGCGCGTTTGCCCTGCGCATAGCCGGAATAGGGAAAGCTCTGATGCCGGTTCAGCCCGCGCAGCTTCAGCGCCTCGCCGTTGAGCTTGAAGCCTTCGGGCGTCCAGTCCACCTGCCGGAACCCGAAGCGGGTCAGCGTCCGGTCCCCGCTCTGCAGCGTGATGTCGGCCGTATACATCGCGGGCGTGTCGCAGGACCACAGGGTGATGCCGGTCAGATCCGCAATCGTGACCTTGGCGCGATCATCCGCGATCTCGGCCGTGCCGCGACCGACCTCGGTGCCGCTGGCATCGAAGATGACCGCGGTTGCCGTGCCCTGTGCCCCTTCGGTCCACAGGTTGAGCACGACCGTTTTCCGCGCGGCCAGAACCTCGGGGGTTTCGATCTTCACGTTGCGGATATGGGCCTTCGGCAGCACCCGCAGCCAGACATCGCGGTAGATCCCGGCATAGGTCAGATAGTCGATCCGCCCGCCGAAAGGCGGGATCTGCGGGTTCTCCGTCCCGTCGATCCGCACGGTGATCCGGTTGACGCCGCGCGTCAGATGCGGCGTCAGGCGCGCGGTAAAGGGCGTGTAGCCATCCGCGTGCCGGACAACCTCGGTCCCGTTGCACCACACCACGGCATCGGCCATCGCGGCGTCGAACCGCAGTTCGACCTCTGCGCCCTCCCATTCCGCGCACCAGTGCAGATCCCGCTGATAGGTGAAGGCGTGCTGATAGGCGGTTTCGTCGAAATAGTTCAGCGGCAGATCGACGGCATTATGCGGCAATGTAACCGCCGCACCGCCCAGATCGGCCGTGATCCAGTCGGGATCGAACCCGTCCCTGAAGGACCATTCCGTATTCAGTTTCTGGTTGTTACGCATCTTACCACTCCGCAAAACTGCCGTCGGCATGACGCCAGACGGGGTTGCGCCAACGATGGCCATTGGCGGCCTCGCGGCGGACTTTGTCCTCGTTCACCTCGATCCCAAGGCCCGGCCCCTGCGGAATGCGGGCATAGCCGTCCTCATAGCCGAAGACCTCGGGGTTGGTCAGGTAATCCAACAGATCCGACCCTTCGTTGTAATGAATGCCAAGGGATTGTTCCTGGATGAAGGCGTTGTAGCACACTGCATCCAGTTGCAGGTTCGCCGCCAGCGCGATCGGCCCCAGCGGGCAGTGCAGCGCCAGCGCCACGTCATAGGCCTCGGCCATGCCGGCGATCCGGTAGGTTTCGGTGATGCCGCCCGCGTGGGACGGATCGGGCTGGATGATGTCGACAAAGCCTTCCTGCAGGATCTTCTTGAAATCCCAGCGGGTGTAAAGGCGTTCGCCAAGCGCGATGGGGGTGGAGCAGTGATTGGCAATCTCGCGCAGCGCCTCGGCGTGTTCCGACAGCACCGGTTCCTCGATGAACATCAGCCGGAACGGTTCCAACTCCTTGGCCAGAACCTTGGCCATGGGGCGGTGCACCCGCCCGTGGAAATCGATGCCGATGCCGAAATCGGGGCCCATCTCGTCACGGATCGCCTGCACGCGTTCCAGCACCTGATCGACCTTGGCGTGGCTGTCCACGAACTGCATTTCCTCGGTGCCGTTCATCTTGACGGCGGTGAACCCGCGCTCGCCGCACTCCCGTGCCATGCGGGCGGTATCGCCGGGGCGGTCCCCGCCGATCCAGCTATAGACCCGGATCCTGTCCCGCAGTTGTCCGCCAAGCAGCGCGTGGACCGGCTGGCCCAAGGCCTTGCCCTTGATATCCCACAGCGCCTGATCGATGCCTGCGATGGCCGACATATGGATGCCGCCGCCCCGGTAGAAGCCCGCGCGGTACATCACCGTCCAATGGTCATTGATCAGGCGCGGGTCCTGTCCGATCAGGTAATCCGACAGTTCCTCGACCATGGCGGCCACGGTCTGCGCGCGCCCCTCCAGCACCGGTTCCCCCCAGCCGGAAATGCCCTCATCGGTGCTGATCTTCACAAAGCACCAGCGGGGCGGAACGATGAAGGTCTCTATTGCCGTGATTTTCATGGTGGCCTCAGGGCGTGAAAGGGTGGGTGGAATGGTGCGTTCCGATCAGGAAGGCATCCGCGACAAGGCGCAGCGGCGCCAGATCGACATCGCTTTGCCCTGCGGCGACCAGCTGCGCAAAGCGGGCATAGAGGCGCGTGTATTCCCGGTTCTCGCCGGAATGCAGCACGGTCCCGTCGATGCTGGCCTGTGCGCCGCCGTCATCCAGCATCAGCGTGCCCTGATCGGTTTCGAACCGGATGCGCCAGATTTCGTCCTTCGCCAGCCGCCAGTCGAAGGTGGCCGTGATCGGAACGCCCTGCGCCGACAGGTGCAGATCCGCCGCGATGGGCGTTTCGCGGCCCTGCGGGATGTGCAGATCGGCGCGTAGCAGCACGACATCGGGCACAAGCGCCGTCAGGATCGACAGCGCATTGATGCCGGGATCGAACACACCGAGCCCCCCTGCCTTCCAGATCCACTCCTGCCCCGGATGCCATTTGCGCACATCCTCGCGCCATTCGATCGTGACGGAGCTGAGGGTTTTGCCCGACAGCCATGCGCGCGCCGCCTCCACCGCGGCGGCCTCTCTCGAATGCCATGTGGCGAAAAGCGTCAGCCCGCGGGCCTGCGCCGCATCCTGCAGCGCCCCGATTTCCGACAGCGTGGCCCCCGGCGGCTTTTCCAGCATCAGATGCCGCCCGGCCTGCAGGGCCGCCATCGCCAGATCGAACCGCCCCTGCGGAGGGGTGCAGAGCGAGATGGCCGCAATTGCAGGTTCCGCCGCCAGCAAGGCCGCGAGATCGGGATAGCTGGCAACCCCGTCCAGCCGGGCATTCCGCGAGGCGATGGCCGCAAGCTGCATTCCCGGGTTCGCCGCAATCGCGGGCAGATGCTGGGCGCGGGCGATGGTGCCGAGCCCGACCAAACCGATCTCCAGCATCAGCGCACCCGCAGACCGTTGTCGGCGCGGAACACGAAGCAATCGGCGGGGTCGTATTCCAGCCCCACCATCGTGCCACCTGCGGCCTGCAGGCGTTGATCGGTTTCCACGACCAGCCGTTCGCCCGAAGGCGCGCTCAGATGCGCATAGGTGACAGAGCCGAGGTTTTCGGCATGTTCCACCCGGTAATTCCCCTGTGCCGTGATCCGCAGCGCATTGGGCCGCAGGCCGACTTCGACATCCACGCCGTTCCGCGGCATCGCGATCGCGGGCTTGATCCGCGCGTCGTCCAGCCCCGGAACGGTGATCGCGCCGTCCTGCACCGTGGCCGCGACGAAGTTCATCGCCGGAGAGCCGATGAACCCGGCCACAAAGCGGTTGTCGGGATCATCGTAGAGATGCATCGGGGCACCGACCTGTTCGATATGGCCCGCGCGCAGAACGACGATCTTGTCGGCCATCGTCATGGCCTCCACCTGATCATGGGTGACATAGATCATCGTGGCGCCGATCTCGCGGTGCAGGCGCGCGATCTCGGTGCGCATTTCCACCCGCAATTCGGCATCGAGGTTCGACAGGGGTTCGTCGAACAGGAACACCTCCGGCCCCCGCACGATGGCGCGGCCGATGGCCACGCGCTGCCGCTGCCCCCCCGACAGGGCGCCGGGCTTGCGGTCCATCAGCGGGTCCAGCTTCAGGATGCGCGCGGCTTCGTTCACCTTGGCAAGGATGTCCGCCTTGGGGTGGCCATTCATCTTCAGGCCGAAGCCCATATTCTCGCGCACCGTCATATGGGGATAGAGCGCGTAGGTCTGGAACACCATCGACACGCCGCGCGCCGCCGGATCGGCATGGGTCACATCCCGCGCCCCGATGGTGATGGAACCGGCGGTGGTTTCCTCCAGCCCCGCGATCATCCGCAGCAGGGTCGATTTCCCGCAACCGGACGGGCCGACGAACACGCAGAATTCGCCCTGTCGAACATCCAGATCGACGCCATGGATGACCTCCACGGCGCCATACGTCTTGACGACCTTGCGCAGGCTAACTTGAGACACGGACTCTCCTCCCAGAGTGATGTGACGACAGTGCTTCCGGCGGTGCGGCGTCAGTGCCTCCGCGGAACGCGCTGATTATTGTTCGGGAAAACGCCACGCATGGGCCGCCTCCGCGATGGCTCGGGCGGTGTGCAGGACGCGCGGGGCATGGGCCTCCAGCTTGGCGCGGTCTTGTGCATTGGCCGTGGTGATCGACAATGCGCCAAGCACGCGGTTCGTCTGCGACAGGATCGGGGCGGCGATGCAGACGATGCCGGGCTCGTGCTCCTCGTTGTCCCACGCAAAGCCGCGCGCCCGGATGGCCGCCAGTTCCGCCCGCAGCATCTCTTCGTTCGCCAGCGTCGTGGGCGTGAAGGCGTGAAAGGAGGTGCGTGCGATGGCGTCCGCCAGCTTGTCCTCGGGCAGATAGGCCAGCATAGCCTTGCCCACGCCGGTGCAATAGCTGGGGCCGACCTTGCCCGATTGCGAGAACATTTCCACCGGGCGGGCCGCGTTCCGTTTGTCGACATAAAGCACCATGCCGCGTTCCAACTGGGCAAGGTGGATCGTCTCTCCGGTGTCGGCGGAGAGCGCATCGAGGAAGGGCGCCGCCACCGGCGCAAGGCTGCTTTGCGCCCATGCCGAATGCGCCAGCCGCACGAGGCGCAGGCCCGGCGCATAGGTCTGCCGGTCGGCATCGAAGCTCAGCATGTCCTGATTGGTCAGCGCCTGCAAAAACCGATGCAGCGTCGCCTTGGGCAGGCCCGCAGCCGGCAGCAGTTCGGCAAATTTCACCGGGCGCGCAAATCCCGCGACCAGATCCAGCACGGCAAGCGTCCGCCCCACTGTCCCGTCTTCCTTCGCCTTATCGCTCTGCAAGGCGGCAGGATCTTGGTACTCGGTCATCGGCTCCCCCCTCCGCACCTCGCTCCGTTCGATGTTGACAGACTGGCCGATTCGGCAGATCGTTTCAATATGCAATATGGTGTTCCAACATGTGGAACTCTTTATTGGCCGGACTTGCTTTGGGAGGAGCATATGACCATCACGAAATCAGCCCTGCTGGGCCTATTGATGCTGGGTACGGCCCTGCCGGCCGCCGCGCAGCAGCGCACCCTGACCATCAACAGCGACGCATCCGACCCCGCACCGAAAGCCGCGATCGAGGAGTTGATCGCCGATTTCGAAGCGGCGAACCCGGATGTGAACGTGGTTCTGAACCTGTTCGATCATGAGGGGTACAAGACCGCGATCCGCAACTTCCTGACCGCCGACAGCCCCGACATCGCCAACTGGTATGCGGGCAACCGGATGGCCCCGTTCGTCAAATCGAACCAGTTCATGGATGTGTCCGATGTCTGGGCCGAGAATGGCCTGAACGAGAGCCTCGGCTCGGCCGCCTCGTCCATGACGATCGACGGCAAGCAATGGGGCGTTCCCTACACCTACTACCAATGGGGCATCTATTATAACAAGGACGTCTACAAGGCTGCGGGCGTCGAGGTGCCCAAGACGTGGGACGAGTTCGTCGCCAACTGCCAGACGTTCCAAGCGGCCGGGATCGACTGCCTGACCACCGGATCGAAGGCGCTGTGGCCGGTGGCGGGCATCTTCGATTATCTGGATCTGCGCACGAACGGGTACGAGTTCCACCAGCAGCTGACCAGCGGCGAGATTCCGTGGACGGATGACCGCGTGAAGGCGGTGTTCGCCGAATGGGCCAAGGTGCTGCCCTATACCACCTCCAACCACGCGGCGCTGGATTGGCAGGATGCGGCGACGCTGCTGGTGCAGGGCAAGGCCGCCAACTACGTCATCGGCAACTTCGCGGTGGCCACCTTCAAGGATGGCGGCATGACCGACGACACGCTCGGTTTCATGCCGTTCCCGGAGATCACGCCCGGTCTGCCCCGCGCCGAAGAGGCACCGACCGACACGATGCACATCCCCGCCGGCGCAAAGAACGTGGCCGATGCCAAGGCTTTCCTCGCCTTCATCGCCAGCGCCGACGAGCAGACCAAGATGAACGAGACGTTGGGCCAACTGCCGATCAACAAGGATTCGACGGTGGGCGACGATCCGTTCCTTCAGGCCGGGTTCGAGCTGCTGAGCACCGCCGATGGCGGCATCGCCCAGTTCTTCGACCGCGACGCCTCGCCGGAGATGGCCAAGGTCGGCATGGAGGGGTTCCAAGAGTTCATGGTCAAGCCGGACCGCATCGACGCGATCCTTGAGCGGCTTGAAAAGACCCGCGCCCGCGCCGCCCGCTGAACATAGCCACGACGCCGGGGGCAAGGCTGCCTTGCCCCCGCCTGACGACCGATCTGAGGGGGGAGCCGTGGTCATGGCGCCGATAACCGAAAAACACACCGCCGCGCCGCGCAAGCGCAGATCACGGCAATCCTTGGCACCTTGGCTGTTCCTCGCGCCGGGTTTCGCGATGTTTCTGGTCTATGTGATCGTTCCGGTATTCCAATCGATGTGGGTGTCCTTCTTCGAATGGGACGGGCTCAGCCCCAAGATCTGGATAGGGCTTGGCAACTATATCGAACTGTTCGACGACGAGGCGTTCTACACCTCGCTCAAGAACAACGTGATCTGGCTTGCGCTCTATATGCTGGCGGTGCCGGCGGGGCTGATGATCGCGCTGTTCCTGAACCAGACGGTCCGCGGCATCCGCATCTACAAATCTCTGTTCTTCTTTCCGTTCGTGATCTCGCAGGTGGTCGTCGGGCTGATCTTCTCGTGGTTCTACGCGCCCGATTTCGGCCTGTTCTACAAGCTGATCGAATGGGTGACGGGATCGCAGGTGGCCATTCTGGCGGATGAGCATCTGGTTACCTATGGCATCATCGTGGCCGGGCTGTGGCCGCAGATCGCCTATTGCATGATCCTCTACCTCACCGGCCTGAACGCGGTGGCCCCCGATCAGATCGAAGCGGCCCGCCTCGATGGTGCGAAGGGGATGAAGATGCTGTGGTATGTGGTGCTACCGCAGCTTCGCCCGGCCACCTTCATCGCGCTAGTGGTCACGGTGATCGGCGCGCTGCGCAGTTTCGATCTGGTCTCGATCATGACATCGGGCGGCCCCTACGGCTCCAGCCGGGTGCTGTCCTACTACATGTATGAACAGGCGCTGTCGGAATACGGCTACCGGATGGGCTATGGCGCGGCAATCGCCGTGGTGCTGTTCGCCATCATGATGATCTTCATTTCGGGCTTCATCTGGAAGATGTGGCGCGACGAACAAGGAGCGCGCTGATGTTCCCGCGTCCCATCCAAGGCCTGTCGCCGACCGCGCAGCGCGCCTACAAGATCGCGCTGCCGGTGATGCTGATCCTGTGGCTTCTGCCCTTGCTGGGCGTCGCCATGACCTCGGTGCGCCCGACATCCGATCTGGCGGCCGGCAATTATTTCGGCTGGCCCTCGGCGCTGGCGTTCGACAACTACCTGACGGTCTTCAAGAACACCGCGCTCGATAAATACCTGCTCAACAGTTTCAAGGTCACGATCCCCACGGTGATCGGGGCCGTGGGCCTGTCGTGCCTGACGGGGTTCGCGCTGGCCATCTACAAGTTCCGGGCCAATCACCTGCTGTTCTTCATGTTCGTGGCGGGCAACTTCGTGCCGTTCCAGATCCTGATGGTGCCCGTGCGCGATCTGACGGTCAGCCTCGGCCTCTACAATTCCATTTCCGGCCTCGCGCTGTTTCATATCGCGTTCCAGACGGGGTTCTGCACGCTGTTCATGCGCAATTTCATCAAGGGTCTGCCCTTCGATCTGATCGAGGTCGCGCGGGTGGAGGGGGTCACCGAATGGCAGATCTTCCGCCATGTGGTGATGCCGCTGATGCGTCCGGCCATCGCGGCACTGTCGGTCTTGGTGTTCACCTTCATCTGGAACGACTATTTCTGGGCGATGGTGCTGACCACGGGCGCGGATACGCAGCCGATCACCGCAGGGCTCAACAGTCTGAACGGCCAGTGGATCGCGGCGTGGAATCTGGTGTCGGCAGGGTCCATCCTTGCCGCCCTGCCGCCCGTTCTGATGTTCTTTGCGATGCAGCGCCATTTCATCGCAGGTTTGACCTTGGGGGCCGTGAAGTGAGCCAGCCACAGATCTGGCATCTGGGTGATGCCTGCCAGAGCCTTGTCCTTCTGGCCGAAAACAACGAGTTGCCGCAGATCGTCTATTGGGGGGCGCCGCTGATCGGGGAGTATCCCGCAGGCGCGCACCGGATGGATGTGACTGGCGGAATGCTGGACCGGAACCCGGACCTGTCGATCTGCCCGGAGGCGGCGCGCAGCTTTCCGGGGCAGGCGGGCCTTCGGGCGCGCTCGCAGGACGGGGCGATCCTTTTGCCGCGCTTCGGGTTCGAGGGGGCGGAGGAGGGGGAGAACACCCTGACCCTCAGCTATCGCGACGGGGGGCTGCGCTATGTCGCAACCTTCGGCATCAACCCCCGCACGCATGTCCTGACGGCGCAGGCATCGGTGGTGTCGGACCGCCCGATTCATCTGGACTGGCTGGCCGCGCCGGTCTTTCCCGCGCCGCAGCTTGCGGATGAGATGATCGATTTTTCGGGCCGCTGGATCGGTGAGTTCCGGATGCAGCGGCATCCTTGGCGCGCGGGCATCCATGCGCGTGACAACCGGACGGGCCGGACGGGGCACGAACATTTCCCCGCGATCCTGCTGCCCGGCCGGGGCGCGACCAATACCGGCGGCGAGGTCTGGGCGCTGCATTACGGATGGTCCGGCGGCCATGGCATGGTGGCCGAGGAATTGCCCGATGGCCGCCGCCAGATCCAGTTCGGCCATGCACCGCAGACCGAGCATGGGGCCGCCACCGCGTTCCAAACGGCGCCGCTTTATGCCGCCTATTCGCCCCATGGTCTGAACGGCTGCGCCACCGCCTATCAGCGCCACCTGCGCGACGAGATCGTGACGTGGCCGCACCCCGAACGTCCGCGCCCCGTGCATTACAACTGCTGGGAGGCGATCTATTTCGACCATTCGCTGACCGCGCTTCAAGACATCGCGACCCGCGCCGCCGATCTGGGGGCCGAGCGGTTCGTGCTGGATGACGGCTGGTTCGGGCGCCGCGATGACGATACCTCGTCCCTCGGGGACTGGACGATCGATCCGCGCAAATATCCCGAAGGGCTCGGCCCGCTGATCGACCATGTCCACGGGCTGGGAATGACGTTCGGCATCTGGTTCGAGCCGGAAATGGTCAACCCCGACAGCGACATCTACCGCGCCCATCCCGATTGGGCGCTTGGTCCGGCGGATCAGGGGCTGGGGCGGCAGCAGATGGTACTGGACATGTCGCAACCGGATGTCCGCGCCTATCTTCATGGCCGGATCGCGGCGGTTCTGAAGGCCCATGACATCGATTATATCAAATGGGATCACAACCGCGTCCTGCCCTATGCCGATGCGGCCCAAACGCGCGGCACCTATGCGCTGCTGGACCGACTGCGCGCCGATTTTCCGGGGGTGGAGATCGAAAGCTGTGCCTCGGGCGGGGGGCGGATCGATTTCGGGATCATGGCCCGCACACAACGCGTCTGGCTGTCGGACAGCAACGATGCGCTGGAGCGGCTGCGTATCCAGCACGATGCCGCGCTGTTCCTGCCGATGGCGGTGACCGGCAGCCATGTCGGCCCGCGCCATTGCCATACCTCGGGGCGGGTGATCGACATCCAGATGCGCGCATGGGTCGCGGCGGCCCGGCATATGGGGTTCGAAATGGACCCGCGCGAATTGACGGAGGACGAGGCCGCGGTGCTGCGCGATGTGACCGCGTGGTGGAAGGTCAACCGCGACTGGATGCGCCGCGCCGATATCCTGCGGCTGGAAAGCGCGGACCCGGCGGTGATCGCCGAACAGCAGCTGTCCGAAGACGGGGCGCGGTTCGTCGTGTTCGCGGGCCGGGCGGAGAGTTCGGAGCAGATCCTGCCCCGGCCCCTGCGCCTTGCGCAGCTTGACCCAGAGGCACGATACCGTATCACCCTGCGCAACCGCGCCGATGCGGTGGGCCTGTCGCGCGGGGCACCGGCGCTGAAAACGGGCGATCTGATCCTGACGGGTCAGTATTTGATGGGGCAGGGGATCAACCTGCCCTGGAGTTTCCCGCTGACGATGTGGGTTTGCGAGGGAGAAAAGCTATGACATCCGATCATTGGATCGCCGCCGATTGGGGAACGACGAACCTGCGGCTTTGGGCGATGCGCGGCGCGGAGGTGGTGCATCAGCGCGCCTCGGCTCGAGGGATGGGCGGCTTGAACCGGACCGAGTTCGCGCAGGTCCTTGCGGATGAAACCGCCGATTGGGCCGAATGGACGGGGGCCGCGATCGTGGCCTGCGGGATGGTCGGTTCCCGTCAGGGCTGGCACGAGGCCCCCTATGCCAAGGCTCCTACCTTGGCGCAGACGCCCCTGGCCAATGTGCCGGGCACCAGGGTCTGGATCACCTGCGGCGTATCGCAGGACAATCCGGCAGATGTGATGCGCGGCGAGGAGACGCAGATCGCGGGCCTGCTGGCGGCGCGCGCCGATTTCGAGGGCGTGGTCTGCCTGCCCGGCACCCATACCAAATGGGCGCATATCTCTGCCGGAGAAATCTGTTCGTTCCAGAGCTTCATGACCGGTGAGGTGTTCGAGCTGTTGGCCGGAAAATCGGTTCTGCGGCATACGGTTGCATCCTCTTGCGCCACGGAGGAGGAAGCCTTCGATGCCGCGGTGAACGATGCGCTGGCACAGCCGCACCGGGCCTATGGGCGGCTGTTCCAGTTGCGCGCAGGGGCGTTGATCGGCGATCTGTCGCCCGAAACGGCGCGCTCGACGCTGTCGGGGCTGCTGATCGGCTGGGAACTGGCGGGGGCCAAACCCTACTGGCTTGGCCAAGAGGTTGCGCTGATCGGCGCGCCCGCGCTGGCGGCGCTTTATGCGCGCGCGCTGCGGCATCAGGGCGTTCAGGTCAGCGAGGCGGATGCAGAGGCGGCAACCCTTGCGGGGCTGCACCGCGCATGGAAACGGATCGGAGAAACGGCATGAATCTGGTAGCAATCCTGCGCGGGCTGACCCCCGCCGAGGCCGTGGACATCGGTGCGGCCCTTGTCGGGGCCGGGATCACGCGGATCGAGGTTCCGATGAACTCGCCCGATCCGCTGGACAGCATCGCCGCCCTTCAGGTGCGGTTCGGGGATCGGGCTGCGATCGGCGCGGGCACGGTGCTGACCGTGGCGCAGGTGTCGCAGGTGGCCGAAACCGGGGCGCGGCTGATCGTGTCCCCCAATTGCAACGTGGAGGTGATCCGCGCATCCAAGACGCTTGGCATGGAAAGCTTTCCGGGCGTGATGACACCGACCGAGGCCTTTGCTGCCATCGACGCGGGGGCGGATGCGCTGAAGCTGTTTCCGGGCGATCTGATTGGCCCCATAGGCCTGCGGGCGATGAAGGCGGTGCTGCCGCCCGACATGCCGCTTTATGCCGTGGGGGGCGTGACGCCTGCGAACATGGCCGACTGGTTGGCGGCCGGTGCCACAGGCTTCGGCATCGGCTCGTCGATCTACAAACCGGGGGACAGCGCCGAGGTTGTGGCGGGCAAGGCCGAGGCGCTGGTGGCCGCATGGACGAACGCGCAATGACGGCGGCGGTCTTCGATCCGACGCCCTGCGTGCTGGGAGAGGGGGCCTTGTGGCACCCCGACAGCCAGAGCCTGATCTGGTTCGACATCCTCGGGCGACGCATGTTCCAGCGCGGGGAAACGGGGGCGGTGCGGCGGTTCGAGTTCGACCAATACGTCTCGGCGGCGGGGCGCGTTTCGGAACATACGGTGATCCTTGCATCGCAGAATGCGCTGAACCTCCTCGATCTGCGGACGGGCGCGCATGAGGTGCTGGTACCGCTGGACGCCGAAAACCCGCTGACCCGATCCAATGACGGGCGCGCCGATCCGCAAGGCGGCTTCTGGATCGGGACGATGGCGATCGCGGTGGCGCCGGGGGCCGGTGCGATCTGGCGGTATCACAAGGGCGAACTGCGCAAGCTTTTCCCGAACATCACCATTCCGAACTCGATCTGTTTCGCGCCCGATGGCGGCCATGCCTATTTCTCCGACACGGCCCGCGCGATCATCTGGAAGGTGCGCCTCGATGCGCAGGGATGGCCCATGGCCGAGCCGGAGGTCTTCGCCGATCTGCGCGGCGAAGGGCTCAACCCCGATGGCGCGGTCGTCGATGTCGAAGGGGCCTTGTGGTCCGCGCAATGGGGCGCAAGCCGCGTGGCCCGCTACGATGCGGCGGGGACATTCATCGACGCGGTCACGTTCCCCGCGACGCAGATCAGTTGCCCGGCCTTTGGCGGGGCGGGGCTGACGACGCTCTTCGCCACCTCGGCCGCCGAGGGGCTGGTCGATCCGGCAGCGTTGGAAGGCGCCGTGTTTGCCGCCGCCGATGTCGGCAAGGGGCAAGAAGAACACAGCGTCTTGATTTGACGCCACTCTACGGGCCATTTACGGCCCGTAGGACGATATCGACAGGGCCAGACCGTTCGCCGCGCAAATCCGTTGCGGGTGTGACACGCGGCACCGCCGGATCGCCCGATGCAACCCCCCGCCCAAGCTTCGCTCGGCCTTTGCTGGCCAGCGCAGACGCCCCTCGGCGCCCCTATGACCATTTATCGACCGCTGTATTGAATGACCCTATTATCAGACCCGACAGAGCAGAGCCGCTTATACCAGCAGGATGCGTGGTTCGTCCGCTTGGCCGCGAACAATCCGATCGCAGAGGGGCGGGAGAGCAAGGTCTATAGCCGCCCCGGCAAGCCGAGCCAGCTTGTGAAGGTACGAAAGTACCGCCAAGCGAAGAACTTCGGCGTTCTGAAGCGCCTCAAGAACGCGGTCCGGCGCAGGTTTGGCATTTCGCCCGACACCTACAATTACCACAAGAACATCCGCCGCCAGTATCAGGCCTATCTCGACGCCTCGTTGCGCGTGGAAACCCTGCGGCGGCCGCCCCCCATCGCGCATCTGCGCGGGCTGCTTCTGACGGATGTGGGATTTTCCATCGTCGTGCAGAAGATCCGGAACGAAGACGGGGATATCGCGCCGACGGTCGGGGAGATCGTCTCGAAGAAGCTTATGGATGCCGCGCAGCTTGCGGACCTTCTGACGGAATTCGCACGCGATATGCGGGCGTTCCATATCCTCGGCTACGATCTGACGCTGAACAACCTTCTCTATGAGACGCGCCATGGTCGCTCGCGCATCGTGCTGATCGACGGCTATGGCCCGCGCAGCATGATCCCTTTGCGCAGCTGGTCCCGCAGGCTCAACGATACATGCCTGGCCGAGCAGTTCGCGATCATGGCCCCCAAGATCGGATGCGTCTGGGATGCGGGGATCTGGGGCTTCCGGCCCGCAGGCCATGCGTCGGCCCCGCCCTAAGGGCCGCACATCGGATCACAGCGCCATGTGATACGAATTGTGATTCTGCCGTTATATTCTGTGAAATATGTTTTGCATCTGTGAAGGACGCATGCTCTTGTGACGGGAACACCAGTCACCAAGGGGATGAATCATGGTTGTGGATTCGGGATATCGCGCCTGTGTCGTAGGTCTGGGCTCGATGGGGATGGGGGCCGCGCTGTCCTGCCTGCGCGCCGGTATTCCGACCTCGGGGATCGACCTTTCGGAGGCACGGCGCGATCAGTTCGCGGCGGCGGGGGCCGAAGGGGTCGGCGCGTCGATCGCTGACCTTGAGGGAGAGTTCGACGCGATCCTCGTCCTCGTGGTGAATGCCGCGCAGGCCCGCGCCGTCCTCTTGGGCGAGGGGGGCGCGGCGGGCCGCATCCGCGCGGGCGGCGTCGCGATCGTCAGCTGCACGCAATCGGCCGAGGATGCCAAGGCGCTCGCGGCCGATCTCGAGGCGATGGGCGTGCAGATGCTGGATGCGCCGGTCTCGGGCGGCGCGGCCAAGGCCGAGGCGGGCCAGATGACCGTCATGGCCTCGGGCAGCAAGGCCGCCTTCGCGGCGGCGGGGCCGCTGCTCGAGGCCGTCGCGGGCAAGGTCTACACCATCGGAACGGACATTGGGCTGGGTGCCATGGTGAAGGTCATTCACCAGCTGCTGGCCGGCGTGCACATCGCCGCCGGGGCCGAGGCCATGGCCATGGCCGCCCGCGCGGGCATCCCGCTCGATACGATGTACGATGTCGTCACCAACGCCGCCGGCAATTCGTGGATGTTCGAAAACCGCATGAAACATGTGGTGGACGGCGATTACACGCCGCTTTCGGCCGTGGACATCTTCGTCAAGGATCTGGGCCTCGTAACCGAAACCGGCCGCAGCCTGAAATTCCCGCTGCCGCTCGCCTCGACCGCCTTTGCGATGTTCCAGAGCGCGTCGAACATGGGCTTTGGCGGCGAGGATGACAGCGCCGTCATCAAGACCTTCTCGGGGATCGACCTGCCCAAGAAGGAGGGCTGATCCATGATGATCGGCGTCATCGCGGACGATTTCACCGGCGCGACCGATATTGCGGGCTTTCTGGTGGCGAACGGCCTTGCCACGACCCAGATGATCGGCGTTCCCGAAGCGGGCACCACGGTCGAGGGCGATGCGGTGGTCGTCTCGCTCAAATCGCGGTCGAACCCGGCGGGCGAGGCCGTGGCCGACAGCCTTGCCGCGCTGGAATGGCTGCAATCGCTGGGATGCCGTCAGATCTTCCAGAAATACTGCTCGACCTTCGATTCCACCGCAAAGGGCAATATCGGCCCCGTGGCGGATGCGCTGATGGCGGCCATCGGCACGGACATCACCGTGGTCTGCCCGGCGCTGCCGATCAACGGACGCTCCATCTACAAGGGGTATCTCTTCGTCGGCGATCAGCTTTTGCAGGAGTCGGGGATGAAGGATCACCCCATCACGCCGATGACGGATTCGAACCTGATGCGCCTGATGGAGATGCAGTCGAAGGGCCGCGCGGGCGTCGTGACGACGGCCACGGTCGAACGGGGTGTCGAGGCCGTCCGCGCCGAGATCGAGCGGCTCCGCGCCTCGGGCGTATCCTATGTCGTGCTGGATGCGGTCAGCGACGCGCATTTGGATGTGCTGGGGCAGGCCGTGGCGGATATGGCGCTCGTCACCGGCGGCTCGGGGCTGGGGGCGGGGATCGCGCGCGCGGTCGCGACCGGCGATACCGGGCGCATCGAGGAATTGGCCCGTGCCGCAGCCGAAGCCGGCACGCCGCTGCACGGGCCGGGCATCGTCATCTCGGGGTCGTGCTCAGTCATGACGAATGCGCAGGTCGCGGCCTATCGCGATCTGGCGCCGGTGTTCGATGTGGATGTCGAACGCTGCCTTGCCGATCCGGACGCCTATGGCGCCGAGATGGCCGAATGGGCGCTGGCGCAGCCGCAGGACGGGGGCCGCCCCGCGCCGCTGATCACCGCGACGGCCAAGCCGGAGGTTCTGCGCGGCATTCAGGCCCGCTACGGCGCCGCCGCATCCGAGGCGGTCGAACGCGCCTTTGCCGCCGCCGCCCGCAGGCTGGCCGATGGCGGCATCGTCCGCTTCGTCGTCGCCGGGGGCGAGACATCGGGATCGGTGACGCAGGCGCTGGCGGTATCGGGCTTTGCCATCGGCCCGCAGATCGCGCCGGGCGTGCCATGGGTCCGCGCGGTGGATCGCCCGCTGTCGCTGGCGCTCAAATCCGGCAATTTCGGCGCCGAGAGCTTCTTCGTCGATTGCCAACCCGCCGAAATCCGCGCGGTGATCGGAGGGGCGGCATGAACGACGCAGCCAAGGCCGAACGCATGGTCCAACTCTGCCGCAGTCTGTTCGACCGGGGCTATTCGGTCGGCGGCGCGGGCAATGTCTCGGTCCGCTCGGACGAGGGGGGGTTCCTCGTCACGCCCACGGGCAGCTGCCTCGGGCGGCTGGAGGCGGACCGGCTGACGGTGATCGGGCCGGACGGGGCCCCGAGGCCCGGCCCCAAACCCTCGAAGGAGTTCGAGTTTCACCGCAAGCTCTACGACGTGCGGCCCGAGGCGGGGGCGATCGTGCACCTGCATTCGACCTATCTGACGGCGCTGAGCTGCCTCGAGGATCTGCCCCGCGACAACGCGATACGGCCCTTCACGCCCTATTACGTCATGCGCATCGGCTACATGCCGGTGATCCCGTACTACCGCCCCGGCTCGCCGCAGATCGGCGAGGATCTGGCCGAGGCCGCGCGCCGCCACAAGGCGCAGGCGTTCCTGCTGGCCTCGCATGGCGTCGTCGTTCTGGGCAAGGACATCGACGATGCGGTGAACAACGCCGAAGAGTTGGAGGAGACGGCCAAGCTGCTGTTCCTGCTGAAGGGCGAGAAACTTCACTACCTGACCGACGCAGAGATCGCCGAACTGGGCGGAGGATACTGACATGACCAGACTTGCAGCCAACCTGTCGATGCTGTTCACCGACGCCCCGTTCCTCGACCGGTTCGACCGGGCCGCCGCTGCAGGTTTCGAGGCGGTGGAGTTCCTCTTTCCCTATGCGCATTCCATCGACGAGGTGAAGGCGCGCCTTGACCGGAACGGCCTGTCGCTGACGCTGATCAACGCCTTCGCCGGCGATTGGGCGGGCGGGGAGCGCGGCTTCGCGGCCCGCCCCTCGAAGACGGCCGAATTCGCGGCGTCGCTGAATCAGGCCATCGATTATGCGACCGGCCTCGGATGTCCGCGCATCCATGTGATGTCGGGCATCACGGCGGACGAACCGGACGCGAGCGCCTGCGAGGCTGCGTGGATGGGGAACATGCGCCTTGCCGCGGACCGTACGGCGAATGCGGGCCTCGAGGTGTCGATCGAACCGCTGAACACGCGGGACATGCCGGGCTATTTCCTCGCGCATCAGGACGCGGCGCTGGATCTGATCGGCAAGCTGGATCGCCGCAACGTGCGGCTTCAGTTCGACGTCTATCATGCGCAGATCATGGACGGCGACATCATCCGCCGGATCGAGCGTCTGAAGGGCGCCTATGGCCATGTGCAGATCGCGGGCGTGCCGGATCGCCACGAACCCGACACGGGCGAGTTGAACTACGCCGCCATCTTCGAGGCCTTCGACCGGGTGGGCTTCGACGGCTTCCTCGGCTGCGAATACAACCCGCGCGGGCGGACCGAGGATGGCCTCGGCTGGGCCGCGCCCTTCCTGACGCAAAAGGGTGCCTGACCCATGATCCCCGCCGAACGCCAGCATTTCATCCTGTCCTGCCTGGTAGAGCGGGACGTGATCAGCATCGCCGAACTGACCGAACGGCTGGGCGTGTCGCATATGACGGTGCGGCGCGACATCCAGACCCTCGAACGGCAAAGCCGCGTCACATCGGTGTCGGGGGGCGTGCGCCTCAGCCAGCGGTTGCAGGTCGAACTGCCGCATCTGGCGAAAACCGCGATCAACGCGGATCAGAAGGGGGCCATCGGCCGCGCCGCGGCGCGCATGGTTCAGGATGGGATGGTCGTCTATCTGGACGCGGGCACCACCACGCTGGAGATCGCGCGCGCGATTTGCGACCGCGACGCGCTGACGGTCGTCACGAACGACTTCGTCATCTCGGCCTATCTGTCGCAGCATTCCCGCGCGACGCTCTATCATTCCGGGGGGCTCGTGGATGGGAACAACCGTTCCTGCGTCGGCGAGATCGCGACGGGCACACTCGGGCGCTTCAACTACGACATCGCCTTCATCTCCACCTCGTCCTGGACGATCGCGGGGCTCAGCTCCCCGACCGAGGCGAAGCGCCCGGTGAAAAGCGCCGTCCTCGAACGCACGCGGCGGGCGGTGCTGGTGTCGGATTCCGCGAAATACGGCGTGGTGGCCGCGATCAACATCCTGCCCATGGATGTGTTCGATGCGGTCGTGACCGATGGGCAGATCGATGCCGGCGTGGCCGGCGAACTCAGGGATATGGGGTTGGAGGTCATCCTCGCCGAGATGCCGGAGGCGGATGACCCTTCGGCCGGGAAGGGAGTGGAAGAATGAAGATCGTCATCACCGGAGGGGCCGGGTTCCTCGGCAGCCGCCTCATCGCGCGCCTGCTGGATCGGGGCTTCGGCCCGGATCGCAAGGTCGCCTCGATCGTATCGCTGGACCGGGTCGCCTGCCCGATCGACGATCCGCGCGTGCGCAGCGTCGTCGGCTCCATCGCCGATGCGGAGGATGTGACGCGCGCGCTGTCGGAGGGGCCGGACGTCGTCTATCATCTCGCCGCCGTCCTTTCGGGGCAGTCCGAGGCGGAGTTCGACACCGGCCTCAACATCAACGTGGATGCCACGCGCCTGCTCTTGGAGGAATGCCGCAAGCTGCAGACCGCGCCGCGCGTCGTCTTCACCTCATCGCTGGCCGTCTTCGGCGGCCCGATGCCCGAGGTCGTGCCCGAGACGATGGCACCCATGCCGCAATCCTCCTACGGCTGCGGCAAGGCCATCGGCGAATTGCTCGTCAGCGAATACAGCCGCAAGGGGTTCGTCGACGGCATCACCTGCCGCCTGCCGACCATCTGCGTCCGTCCGGGCGCGCCCAATTCCGCGGCGTCGTCCTTCGTGTCGGGCATGCTGCGCGAGCCGCTGGCGGGCGAGGCGTCCGAATGCCCCGTGCCGCCGAATACGCGGCTGTGGATCTCCTCGCCCGATACCGCGATCGCGAACCTCGTGCTGGCGGGCGGGATCGCGGCCGGGGCGCTTGGGGTGAACCGGGTGCTCAACCTGCCGGGCATCACGGTGACGCCCGCGCAGATGCTGGACAGCTTGGAACGCCTCGGCGGGGCAGAGGCGCGCGCCCGCGTGGCGATGACATCGGACCCGCGCGTGATGGACATCGTCTGCAGCTGGCCGGGGGCCTTCGATGTGTCCCGCCCGCGCGCGCTCGGCTTCGTGGCCGATGGCGATTTCGACGGCGTGCTTGCCCAATACATGGATGCGGCCGCGCCGCAGGCGGCCAGCGGCTGACCATACGAGATTTCCGAAGGACCATCGCCGACCGCTTCTGCCGAAAAGCGGCCCGGCCCTTCGGATGGAGGATCGGCACATACACAGAATGAGGGCGCCCCCATAGGGGGCGAAATGGGAGGAAGAACATGGCGGAACCCGGAATGGAGTTCCAGTTGATCGCGGGGTTGGTCATAGCGATCGCCCTGCTGATCTTTCTGGTCGTCAAGACCAAGGTCCACGCGGTCGTGGCCCTTGTCATCGCAGCATCGATCGCCGGTCTGATCGGGGGCATGTTGCCCGCCGATGTGATCTCGGCGATCACGACAGGCTTCGGCACCACGCTGTCCACCATCGGTCTCGTGATCGGGTTCGGGGTGATGATGGGCCGCGTGCTCGAAATCTCCGGCGCTGCCGAACAGATGGCCTATTCGCTGATCCGCTGGGTCGGTAAGCGGCGCGAGGATTGGGCCATGGTCCTGACGGGCTATGTCGTGTCGATCCCGATCTTCTGCGACAGCGCCTTCGTCATCCTGACGCCGCTGATCAAGGCGCTCGCCCGCTCGACGGGCAAATCGATCCTGACGCTGGGGATCAGCCTTGCCGGCGGTTTGGTGCTGACGCACCACGCCGTCCCGCCGACACCCGGCCCGCTGGGCGTCGCCGGGATCTATGGGGTCGATATCGGTCTGATGATCCTTTGGGGCATCGTCTTCACACTGCCCGGCATGGCGGTGTTCGTTCTTTATGGCCGCGTCATGGGTCCGCGGCTGGAGAAGATGATCCTCGACGACACGGGCGAGGATGTGGGCGCGGCCTATCGTCAGTTCGAAGAGGCCGCGACCGAGCGGCAGAAGGAACTGCCGTCCTTGTTCCTGTCGATCCTGCCGCTGGTGCTGCCGATCGCGCTGATCTTCCTGAACACGCTGGCGAACTTCTTCGTCAAGACATCGGGCAATCCCGAACTGGCGAATACGCTGCTGGTGCAGCTCTTCTCGTTCGTCGGCAACCCGGTCATCGCGGTGGGTCTCGGCCTGCTGGTCGCGGTCTATACGCTCATCCCGCGGGTGCCCCGCACCGACGCCATCGCCTATATGGAGCAGGGCGTCGAAAGCGCGGGCATCATCCTTCTGGTGACGGGGGCGGGCGGCGCCCTCGGTGCCGTCCTGCGCGCCTCGGGGGCGGGCGATGTCATCGGCGCGACCGTGGCCGGCCTGCCGATCCCCGCGATCCTGATCCCGTTCGTGATCTCGTCGCTGGTGCGCCTGATCCAAGGGTCGGGAACGGTGGCGATGATCACCGGCGCGTCGATCTCGGCCCCGATCCTGATGGGGATGCCCGATGTCAACATGGTGTTCGCCGCTCAGGCCGCGGCCATCGGCTCGATGGTGTTCGGCTATTTCAACGACAGCTACTTCTGGGTGATCAACCGGATGCTCGGTGTGAAGAACGCCAAACACCAGATGCTGCTGTGGTCGGTTCCGACCACGCTGGCATGGCTCTCGGCGCTGATCATGCTGCTGCTCTGCAACGCGATTTTCGGCTGATCCCGGAATTGCCCGCAAAGAATAACGCCGCCCTTTTGGGGCGGCGTCGTTTCATGGGGCATCTGGCATAACCGGAGTTATGTTGTGCAGCGGGCTATGCCCTAGCTCGCGAAGGCATGCGCGGCTTCGGGTGCCCAATGCACATGCAGCCGGTCGCCGCGTGCGATGGTACCGGCCAGCGGATGGCCATAATCGAGCCGCACCGACAGCGCATCGCCCCAACCCGTGCGGACCGCAACGGCGGTGTTGTTGCCCAAGAACGTGATATCCTCGACCGTGACGGGCAGCGAGGCACCGTCCGCGCCCGCCGCAGTGGAAAGCTCCGCGCGTTCGGGCCGGAGCATCAGCTCCGCCGCACCATCCGCGCCGGGGGTGCCATGCAGCGGCACACCGCGCACCAGCGTGCCATCGGCAAAGCGCAGTGCAGCCGTTCCACCTGCGACACTCTCCAACCGGCCCGGAAGGAACGCGCTGTCACCGACGAAATCGGCAACGAACCGCGTTGCGGGACGGGCATAGAGTTCCGGCCCCGTGCCGATCTGCTCGATCCGCCCGCGGTTGAAGACGGCGATGCGATCCGACAGGCGCAGCGCCTCCTCCTGATCGTGGGTCACATAGAGGATCGTCACCCCGGTCGCCTGGTGGATGCGGCGGATCTCGTGCTGGATCTCTTCGCGCAGCTTCTTGTCGAGGGCCGAAAGCGGTTCGTCCATCAACAGGACCGGCGGATCGTAGATCAGCGCGCGGGCCAAGGCGACGCGCTGCTGCTGACCGCCCGACATCTTCGCGGGCAGCCGATCTTCGAACCCCTCGAGGCGCACCAGCTTCAGCGCACGGCGCACCCGCTCGGCGATCTCGGCCTGCGCGACGCGGCGCACCCGAAGGGGGAAGGCCACGTTCTCGCCCACGCTCAGATGCGGGAACAGGGTATAGCGTTGAAACACCATCCCGATGTTGCGCTTGTGCGGCGGCGTCGCCAGCACCGACTGACCGCGCAGCCGGATGTCCCCCGCCGTCGGATCCTGAAACCCCGCGAGGATATAGAGCGTGGTCGATTTTCCCGACCCCGAGGGACCGAGGAAGGTCATGAACTCGCCCTCCGCGACGGAAATCTCGACATGGTCGGTCGCCACGACATCGCCATAGGTCTTGCGAAGGCCGTTGATGTGAAGGAAGGGAGTCGTCATCGGGTCTTACCTTTGCGGATCAGGGCGGCGGCGATCATCAGAAGCACCGTCAGCGCAACGAGAAGGGTCGAGGCGGCGGCGATCACCGGCGTCAAGTCTTGGCGCAGCGTCGTCCAGACCTTGACCGGAAGCGTTTGCAGGCTGGGAGAGGCCATGAAGATCGCCAGCACCACCTCATCCCACGAGATGAGGAAGGAGAAGATCGCGGCCGAGAAGAGGCCATGGCTGATGCCCGGCAGGGTCACGCGCAGCCGCGCCTCCCACGGGCTGGCACCGCACAGGATCGCGGCATCCTCGATCGCGGGGTCGAACGTCTCGAGCGCCCCGGAAATGGTGACGATGGAAAACGGCAGCGCCACCACGAGATGCGCGATCACGAAGCCGACCAGCGTGCCGTTCAGCCCCATGCGCAGGAATGCAGCATAGAGCGCGACGGCCACGATGATCACCGGCAGGATCATCGGCGTCAGGAAGAAGGCCCGCAGCACCGCGCGGCCCTTGAACGTGCCGCGCACCAGCGCCATCGACGCCAGCAGCCCGAGGGCCACCGACAGCACCGTGACGATCAGCCCGATCTTGGCCGAGGTCAGCGCCGCGCCCAGCCAACGCGGATCGGCGAACAGCTCTTCGTACCATTTCAGCGTCCAGCCCGGCGGCGGAAAGATGAGCCAGCGCGAACTGCCGAAGGACAGCGCGACGATGAACAGGATCGGCAGCAGCAGAAACAGCGTCATCAGGGCGCAAATGCCCGCCAAGGCCCATTTCCACGCCCCCAGCTTGTCGAAATCCAGCAGCATCAGCGGGCCTCCCCACGGTCGAAGAAGCGCAGCTGCACGGCATAGAGCGCCAGCGTCACCACCAGCAGCACGAAGGCCGCCGCACCGCCCATCCCCCAATTCACAAGACTTTGGACCTGCTGGGCGATCAGTTCGGCCAGCATCATGTTCGACGCACCCCCCAGAAGCGAGGGCGTGACGAAATAGCCCAGCGACATCACGAACACCATCAGCGCCCCGGAGGCGATCCCCGGCGTTGCCAGCGGCAGCAGCACGCGCCGCAGCGCCTGCCATTTGGTCGCCCCGCACAGCGCCGCCGCCTGCAGGATCGCGGGGTCGATCTTCTTCAACACCCCCATCAGCGGCAGGATCATGAAGGGCAGCATGATATAGACCATGCCGATCGTGACCCCGACCAGATTGTTCGTCAGTTGCAGCGGCCGGTCGATCAGACCCGTGGACATCAGCATCCGGTTGATCAGCCCCGTCTGCTGCAACAGCACCATCCACGCATAGGTCCGGGCCAGAAGGTTCGTCCACATCGACAGCAGGATCACGGCAAAGACCACCGCCGACCAGCCCTTGGGCATGATCACCAGCGCCCAAGCCACCGGAAACGCGATCAGCACCGTGATCGCCGTCACCACGCCCGCCACGAAGAAGGTGTTGAAGAACACCTTGGCATAGGTGGACGAGCCAAGAAGCGCCGCATAGTTCTGCCAGCCCAGCTGCGGTTCGGTCACCGACCGCGCCAGCAGCAGCGCCACAGGCACGACGAAGAAGGCCAAGAGCAACAGGATGGCCGGCAGGCCGAACCCGATGCCGGTGCCGCGCAGGCGGCCGATGGGGAAGATGCGCATGTCCGATACCTCGATGGACGACGGGACCGGGGCGACGCTCATGGGCCGCCCCGGCGAAACCTCATTGCGCCTGCCAGGCGTACCAGCGGGTGCCGATCTCGTCGCGGTGTTCGGCCCAATAGGCCATGTCGGCATTCACCTGCGGCGCGGATTGCGCATCGGGCAGCGTGGCGCGCAGTTCGGGATCCATCAAGGCCGGGGAATCGACGTTGATCGGGGCATAGCCGGTGGCGGCCGCGAAATCGGCCTGCGGCTGCGCCGCCGTCGCCGCAGCGATGAAGCGCATCGCCGCCTCGCGATCGGGGGCGCCCTTCGGCACGACGAGGGCATCGGCCGCGGTGATGTTCTGATCCCACACGATGCCGACATCCAGACCGTCCGCCTGCAAGGCCGAAAGGCGGCCGTTCCACAACAGGCCCATCGGCGCCTCGCCCGAGGCGATCAACTGCTGGCTCTGCGCACCGCCCGACCACCAGATGATGTCCGACTTGATCGTATCGAGCTTGGCGAATGCCCGATCGAGATCGAGCGGATAGAGTTCATCGGCGGGCACGCCATCGGCCAGCAGCGCCGCCTCGATCACGCCCGGCGCCGACCATTTGTAGAAGGTGCGCTTGCCCGGAAAACGCTCCGTGTCGAAGAGGTCCGCCAGCGAGGCGGGCGTATCGGCCCCGAAGCTCGCCGGATTGTAGCCCAGCACGAAGGAGTAATAGAACGAGCCGACGGCATAATCGGACACGAAGCGCGGATCGAGCGCGTCACGGTCGATCACCGAAAAGTCGAGCGGTTCCAAAAGGCCCTGTTGACCGGCCTGCAGCGCCCAGTCGAATTCGACATCCGCGACATCCCATGCGACGGACCCGGCCTCCACCATGGCTTTGATCTTGCCGTAATCGGTCGGGCCATCGTTCAGGACGGTGATGCCGGTCTGTTCGGTGAAGGGGCCGGCCCAGTGTTCGGCCTGCGCGTCCTGCGTCGTCCCCCCCCAAGAGGAGAAGACAAGCTCATCCGCGCTGGCGGTCATGGCCGCACATCCAAAGGCGGTAGCAAGAAGAAGGGCATGTTTCATGATCGTCACTCCGCTGTTGTTCAGGTCTATCGTCTCCGCCCCGGCATCTGTCGGCCGGGTTCGGATCAGCGCATCACGAAGGGATCCGGGATCGGATCATCGGAGGTGCGCAGCCACACGGTCTTTACCGCCGTGTAATCGAGCGCCGCCGCCAGCCCGCCTTCGCGGCCATGACCGGACAACCCATGCCCGCCAAAGGGCGCGATGGGCGAAACGGCGCGGTATGTATTGACCCAGACGATGCCGGCCCGGATGTTCCGAACCATCCGGTGCGCCCGCGTCAGGTTTTGCGTGAACACGCCCGAGGCCAGCCCATACGGCGTCGCATTCGCAAGCCGCACCGCGTCCTCTTCGGTATCGAACGCGACGACCGACAGCACGGGGCCGAACATCTCTTGGGTGACGCACGGGGCTTCGGGCGCGTCCGTGCAATCGAGGATGGTCGGCGGATAGAAGAACCCCTCGCCCGCCGGAACCGTGCCGCCCGTCACCAGACGCGCGCCCGCCTGCTGGGACTGCGCGACGATGCGTTCGATCGCCTCGCGTTGGCGCAGGGTGCACAGGGGGCCGATCTCGGTCGTCATGTCGCCGGGTGCGCCGATGCGCGCCGCTTCGGCCTTGGCCGTCAGGGCCGCGACGAAGGCGTCCTTGATGCCGCGCTGCACCAGAAGGCGCGAACCCGCCACGCAGCTTTGCCCCGTCGCGGCGAAGATCCCCGCAACCTGCGCATTGGCCGCGCTGTCCAGATCGGCATCCTCGAACACGATGAAGGGCGACTTGCCCCCCAGTTCCAACGAGGTCCGGGCCAGATTCTCGGCTGAAGCGCGCACGATGTGGCGCGCGGTCTGCGGCCCACCGGTAAAGGCGACATGCGCCACCAGCGGATGGGATACGAGTGCCGCGCCCGCCTCCGGCCCGCCCGTCAGGATGTTCACGACCCCCGGCGGGAAACCGGCCTCATGCACCAGTTCGGCAAAGGCCAGCAGCGGCGCGGGGCCTTCCTCGCTCGCCTTCAGCACGATCGTGCACCCCGCCGCCAATGCGGGGCCA
Organism: Falsirhodobacter algicola; assembly: GCF_018279165.1. Lineage (GTDB taxonomy): Bacteria > Pseudomonadota > Alphaproteobacteria > Rhodobacterales > Rhodobacteraceae > Falsirhodobacter > Falsirhodobacter algicola. The sequence continues at coordinate 64,235 of NZ_CP047291.1, forward strand.
AGCTTCACCGCCGACAGGAACAGCTGGCTGTTCCACGGCACGATCCCGGCAACCACCCCCACGGGTTCGCGGCGCAGCCACACCTCCATATCGGGCTTGTCGATGGGCAGATGTGCGCCTTCGATCTTGTCGGCCAGCCCGGCATAGTAACGGTAATACTCGGCGACATAGGCGATCTGGGCCGTCGTTTCGCGGATGATCTTGCCGGTATCGCGCGTCTCCAAGGCGGCAAGCCGGGGGGCGGCCTCCTGCACGAGATCGGCCAGCCGCGCGAGGAGCCGGCCCCGCGCCGTCGCCGACAGCCCTGCCCAAGCGGGCGCATGAAAGGCCCGGTCCGCAGCCCGCACCGCGCGGTCCATATCCGCCGGGGCCGCCCCCGGCATCTCCGCCCAAGGCGTTCCCGTCGCGGGATCGAGGCTGGCGAACCGAACCGCGCCCTCTTCGAAGGCACCGTCGACATATTGGCGGAAATGTTCCATGGGCATCCTCAGGCGAAAGCGGGCATCACATCGTCGATGAAACGGCGCAGACTGTCGCGCTTGCGCTCGAAGCTCATGCCGCTGTCGATCCAGAACGCGAATTCATCATAGCCAAGCGTTTCGATGACCTTCAGGCGTTCGATCACCTCGGGCGCCTCGCCGATCAGCAGGTTCTGCCGCATCGCCTCGGGGCTGTAGAAGGGATGGGCCGCGATGTCTTCGGGGGTCAGCGTCTGGATCAACCCCTGCGAGACGGGACGCCGATTCATGAACCACGAACCGAAGTAGTTGTAGAAGGTGTTCAACTCGTCGGCGCCGCGATCGGCATCCGCCGCATCCGCCGCGACATAGCCATGCTGAAGCAGCATGATCTTGGGGCGCGGAACCTCGGGATGGGCCTCGCAGGCGGCGTTGAAGCGGTCCATCAGGCTCACCACTTCGTCATGGGCCATGTGCAGCGGCGTGCATTGCACGTTGCACCCGTTGGCCACCGCGAAATCGTGGCTGTTCGGATCGCGCGCCGCAACCCAGATCGGCGGGTGCGGCTGCTGCAACGGCTTGGGGGCCGAACTCGTGGAGGGATATTGCCAATACGTCCCGTCGAGGGTGTGATCGCCCTCCCAAAGGCCCTTCACCGCCGGGATCAACTCGCGCATGCGGGCGCCCGCGTTCCACGCATCCAGCCCCGGCACCATCCGTTCGTATTCATAGCTGTAGGCGCCGCGCGCGATCCCCAGTTCCAGCCGCCCATCGGTGATGATGTCGGTCATCGCCGCCTCGCCCGCCAGCTTGATCGGATGCCAGAAGGGCGCGATCACGGTGCCGGTGCCAAGCCGCACATTCTTCGTGCGCCGGGCAATGTCCACAAGGTTCAGCAGCGGGTTCGGCGCGATGGTGAAGCTCATCGCGTGATGCTCGCCGGTCCAGATGGCGTGCATGCCGCCCTCGTCGGCCATGCGACAAAGCTCCAGCATCTCCTCATAGAGCTTGCGTTCGGATTCGTCCGGTTTGACGCGTTCCATATGCACGAAGAGCGAGAATTTCATGCGTCGTTCCTTTCAGAGTGCGGGGCGCGGCGGGGCGATATATCCGCCACGGTAATATCCAAGGCCGGGCGCAGGCGTCGCATCGAACCCACCGATCCGGCCGATCAGGATCACATGATCGCCCGCCTCCACCCGTTCGTGCATGTGACAGTCGAACCACGCCGACACCCCCGCGATGACGGGCGCGCCGACCGGGCCGCGCCGCCAGTCGAGGCCGGCGAACCGATCCTCGACCGGGCGGGCGAAGACGGACGAGATGTCCTTCTGATCCTCGGCGAGGATGTTCACGGCAAAACCCTCGGCTGCGCGGAACGCCGCAAGGTTGCGCGACCCGCGCGCGATCGACACCAGAAGAAGCGGCGGATCCAACGACACCGAGGCGAAGGAATTGGCCGTGAAGCCCACCGGCGCCCCCGAAGGATCCTCGGCCGTGACCACCGTCACCCCGGTCATGAAGCAGCCGAATGCGTCGCGCAGCGCGCGGGGATCGTGAACGCTCATATCCCCACCTCTTGCGGCGCGAGGAATTCGAGGAAAGCGGCGTTCACCGCGTCGGGCGCGGTCAGCCCGACCATGTGGCGGTGCCCTTCGATCACGACGGCGCGCCCTTGGGGCATCATCGCCGCCATGGTTCGCGTCATCTCGGCGGTGGAATTGGCATCGCCCGCGCCGGTCAGCACCAGCGCCGGACAGGCGATCTGCGACAGACGATCCGCATAGACGCCATCCCCTTCGGCAAACGCGCGGTAGGCCGCCGCATATCCTTCCGGGCTTACGGAGGAAAGCCAGCCCGCGACCTTGTCCCGCAGCGCCTCTTCCCCGGCAGAGAACCAGCGTGCCAGCGGTGCCTCCACGCTGCCGCGACCGGCCGCGATGTCATGGGCGCGGGCGATGACCGCCGCGCGCGCGGCATCCCCGCGGCGATGCACACCGCTGATCAGCGCGACCCGCTCGACGAGGGCCGGATGCTCCACTGCGAGACCTGCCGCGATCAGGGAGCCCATCGAATGGCCCGCCACGGCGATCGGCCCGGCATCCAGCGCATCGATCACCCGCGCGCCCCAAGCCACATAGTCCGGAAGCCGCGCGCCCGCCGGAAGCGGATCGCTCTCGCCATGGCCCGGCATGTCCACCGCGATCACCCGATGCGTCTGCGACAGGGCGGCGATCTGCGGGGCCCAGACCTCGGCCCGCAGGCCGACGCCATGGATCAACAGGACCGGAGCGCCCTGCCCGGCCTCCAGCGCGCGGACCGTCAGGCCGTCAGACAGCAGCAGGGTTCGTGACATCATGGCCGAGATCCTTCAGGTCCTGATAACGGTCGCCGATCCGGTGATGCGGGCGCCCGCCGATCGACGCGCCAAGCGCGACGACGATCTCGTCGGCGGCCGGCGCATCCGGCATCGCGAACTGGATCGTCAGATAATGGGAGCGGCGGCCCTCGTCGTTCTTGTCCATCAGCGGGATCATGATCGGGCAGTTGGCCGGGCCGCGGGTGTTGGTGAAGGCCAGATAGGTCTTGGCGCCCACCGCCTGACGGTAATGGTTGCCAAAGCGCAGCGTGTGGATCAGCGCCGAGGCATGCTCCACCTCGCCGTTCAGCCCGCAGACGGCGGCCTTGCCATACCCCTCCACCGCCGCGCCGCCGCCCGCCGCATCGAGGATCATCCCCGTAAGCAGCTCGCCAAGGCCCGGCGCGGCGTCATGGATGCCGGGCTTCAGATCCTCGACGAAGCCCATCCCCGCCCAAGGATTGCGGATGACGGCTGCTGCCGCGATCAGCTTCAGCGGGCGGGGCGCCTCGCGGCCGCCCTCGATCAGCGTCGTTTCGATGGAAAGGAGTGTCTTGCGGATGGTCGCGGTCATGGCGTGGGTCCTCAATTCAATGATGGTACGTTGGCATACCATAATACGGCCTGTCAACGAACCATTGCCACGCAATCGCACAGCCGCTAATCTCGCCGCATGGAACACACCCAAGATACCGATCTGCGGATCTCTCATGCCCCTCAAACCCTGAGGGAAATCGCCGTCGACCGGTTGCGTTCGGCGATCATCGCGGGGCGTTTTCGGTCCGGCGATCGGCTCGTCGAACGTGTGCTGGGCGATCAGTTGGGCGTGTCCCGCACCGTGGTGCGCGAAGCGATCCGCTATCTGGAGGCCGAGGGTCTGGTGGAGATCGCGCCCCGCATCGGCCCGATCGTCGCCCCCCTCGATTGGGCGCAGGCGCGGCAGATCTATGCGATTCGCCGCCTGCTGGAGGCCGAGGCCGCCGCCGACTGCGCCCGCTTGATCACCCCCGCCGATCGGGACCGGCTGACCGCCGCACAGACCGCGCTCGAGGAGGCCGCGCGCCGGTCCGATGCCGCGCGGCTCTATCAGGCAAGCACCGATTTCTACGAAATCATCTTCCTATGCGCCGGCCACGATGTCGCATGGGATATCGTCCGCCGCCTCAACAGCCGCATCTCGCGCCTGCGGGCGTTGACGCTGGCCTCGGATGAACGGCGCGTGTCGGGGCCTGCGCGCATGGCGCGCATCGCGGCGGCGATTCTGGCTGGGGACGGGGCTTCGGCCGCTCAGGCCGTGCACGATCATCTGACCGAGGCGGCCCAGATCGCCGAGGCTCTTCTGAAAACGGATACGGAGGCCCGAACCTGATGCCCGCCTATTGGATCGCCCATGTCACCGTCACCGATCCCGCCGCCTATGCCGGGTATCAGGCCTTGGCCCCGGCGGCCTTCGCGGCGCATGGGGCGCAATTCCTCGCGCGTGGCGGGGATAACGTCACGTTGGAAGGCCCCACCCTGGAGCGGCATGTCGTGATTGCGTTCCCGGATCTGGCGGCGGCGCGGGCCTGCTACGACTCGCCCGAATATACCGCGGCCCGCGCGGCACGGGCCGGGGCCTGCACCGCGCATATCGTCATCGTCGACGGTCTGCCCACCGCATAGCGACGCCCCCGCCGACCCCGGCAGGGGCGCGGCGTTCAAGCGTGGAGTTCCAGCAACTCGCGGTTGCGGTTCGCGTGGCGCTGCGCCAGATCGCGGCCCTCGCGGCCGTTCAGGAGGCGGCGGGCGGCTTCGCGCTGCGCCTCGGTGTCCGTGTCCCGAAGCTCGGGGAAGATGGTGAACACCTCCGCCAGCGCGTCCGGGCCAAGGGATTTCAGCGCCTCGGGGCCGGTATGCAGGCTTTCAGTCGCCGCACCGTTGGAGATGACGACCTCGTGCCGGTCGAACATGAAGTGGAAGTACTCGACCTCGGTCAGATCCTCGGCCGGGTCGATCCCGTCGATCCCCTGAAGCTGCTTGGCCGCGACCAGCACTTCGGACGTGCCGAACATGTTCGCCGCGATGCGCGATTTCACCAGCACCCGGTGCTGCGGCGACACCACCAGATCATCCATGGGCAGCGACGCGCCAAGCGCGCCCGCGCGGATGCGGATCGGGCGCAGCCCTGCATTCCCCTCCATCTGCGCGGCGGTGAAGCGGCGCGAGCCGATCCAGCGCACCGGCTCCGCCCTGCCATCGGCGGTGGAGACCATATCCCCGACCGAGAGCGTCTCCACCGGCACGTCGCCGTTCGGGGTGGCGATCAGCGTACCCGCCGCGAAACACACCACGCGCGATGCATCCACCGACTGATCGACGAAGAACCCTGAAGAGTTGGCGTTGGTGATGGATTCGATCTGGATCGACTGGATGTTCAGATTGTCCAACGTTCCCGCATTCAGCAGGTCGGTGACGAACACATCGCCATTCGTCGTCTGCACGATCAGCGCTTCTACCCGGCTTCCAGGGCTGTTCCCGAGCACGGTCCCGTCGCCCAGCGTCAGGATCACGTTCGCCACGACCGTGGAATCCGACCGCGCCGTCACGCTGCCGCTGCCCAGATCGTAGGTCATCGTGTCGGTGGTGCCGGAATTGATCGCGTCGTTGTCCTCGATCGCTCCGGTGGAATTGGTATCGTCCAGCGTGATGCTGACAAGGCGGAGCGTGCCCGTGTTCGTCGCAGTCAGGCCGTTCAGATCGGAGGCGTTTCCGGCAAGATAGGTCCGTTCTACGGGATCGATATCCGGTTCGTTCCCAAGATAGAACATATTGACGGTAGTCACTGGCATCGCATCACCCTCTCACTTGCTAAACAAAAGTTAAAATAGCGCGGATATGAGAGTTTTTACTACCCCAGATTGCATGACAGTGGGGCGACATTCCACCTCAGTGCAATGCCGTTTTCGAGTCTGCCCGAATATTCAACTACGTCACGGCACCGATATACGCATCCGGCGGCGCGATTCAGTAGCCGCGTCGCAGATCGGCGATGTCGGGGGCGGTGCCGGTTTCCTCGAAGATGCGCAGGTTGCGCGCGATGATCCGGCTGCCCGTCGGCGGGTCGATCAACGAGGCGACATGCGGCGTCACCGTCACGCCCGGATGGGTCCAGAACGGATGTTCGGGCGGCAGGGGTTCGACATGGAACACATCCAGCGTCGCGCCGCCGATCTGCCCGCTGGCAAGCGCGGCCAGAAGATCCTCCTCCACCAGGTGCGGGCCGCGGGCGGCATTGATCAGCGCCGCGCCCGGCGCCAGCCGCGCCATCAGCCCCGCATCGAGGATGCCGCGCGTCTCTTCGGTCAGCGGCAGAAGGTTCACGAGGATCTCGGTCCCCTCCAGAAACGGCGCCAGCCCCGCCTCCCCGGCAAAGCCGCGCACGCCCGGCACCGCGCGCGGGCTGCGCGACCATCCCGCGACATCGAACCCGATCGCCGCCAGCAGCCCCGCTGCCGCCGCGCCCAGATTGCCGAGGCCCATCACCCCCACGCGCCGATCCGGCGCGGCGGGCATCACCACCGGCTGCCACCGCCTTTGGGCCTGCGCCGCCCGCAGCGCGGGCATCCCGCGATGATGGCGCAGCACATGCAGCGCGACGTATTCGTTCATCCGCTGCGTCAGATCGGTGCCCACGGTGCGGATCACCGGCACATCGGGCAGGGCCGCATCCTCCAGCAAATGGTCGATCCCCGCCCCGATGGAGATGATGGCCTTCAGCCCCGCAAAGGCCGCAAGCCGCCCCGTCCCCGGCTTCCACACCACGGCATAGCGGACGGCGGCGGGATCGGTCACCGCATTCATCGGCTGCACCCGCCAATCGGGCAACCGTTCGGCCAGCATGGCGCACCAATCGGCGGTCCGCGCCTCGGACGGGGTGTGGACGGCGACGATCATGCCCCGGCCCCGCCGAATACGCGGCTCAGCGCGGTGTCGATGGCGGCGGTGATGGTGTCGATGTCCTCCTCCGTCACGATCAGCGGCGGGCTGAGGCAAAGCGTGTTGTTCATCCCCGGAAGCGAGCGGTTCGTCATCCCGATGATCACCCCTTCGGCGGCGCATTCGGCCACGACGCGGGCGACCAGCCGTTCCTCGGCGGGATGGCGGGTGGCACGGTCGGCGACCAGCTCCACCCCTTGGAAAAGGCCAAGCCCCCGCACATCGCCGATCACCGCATGGCGCGATTGCAATGCGCGAAGGTTCGCCATCAGCCGCGCCCCCATCGCGCGCGTATTCTCCAGAAGGTTCTCCTCCTCGATGATGCGCATATTCTCCAGCGCCGCCGCCGGCCCCGCCGTGCAGCCCCCGAAGGTGGAGATGTCGCGGAAATGGGCCAGCGGGTCGGCCTCGTCCTTGAACCGCTCGAACACGGCTTCGGTGGTGACGGTCAGCGCGATGGCGGCATAGCCCGAGGCGACGCCCTTCGCCATGGTCACGAAATCGGGCTGGATCCCGAAATGCTGATAGCCGAACCATTCCCCGGTACGGCCCAGCCCGCAGACCACCTCGTCGATATGCAAAAGGATGTCGTAGCGGCGGCAGATCTCCTGCACCCGGTCCCAATAGCCGGCGGGCGGCACGATCACCCCGCCCCCCGCCGTCACGGGTTCGAGGCACAGAAGGCCGACCGTCTCCGGCCCCTCGCGCAGGATCACCTCCTCGATCGCGTCGGCGGCGCGGCGCCCGTAATCCGGATCGTCCCATTGCGCGCGGTATTCAAGGCAATGCGGTACCTCCACGAACCCATCCGGGAAGGGGCCGTATTGGGCCGCACGCTCGGGCTGGCCGCAGGCCGCCAGCGTGCCGAGCGTGGTGCCGTGGTAATCCCGCTCGCGGTAGAGGATCTTCGATTTGCCCCCGCCGTGATGGCGCGCCGAGATCTGGCGCACCATCTTGAACACCTTCTCGTTCGCCTCCGACCCCGAGGTGCCGTAATAGACGCGCGACAGCCCCGGCATCTTCGCCGTGATCCGTTCGGCGAACAGCGCCGCCGGGATCGAGCCTGCCGCCTGTGCGAAATAGTTCATCCGCACCAATTGATCGCGCACCGCATCGGCGATGCTGGTGCGGCCATAGCCGACATTCACCGTCCAGACCCCGCCCGAGACGGCGTCCAGAAAACGCCGCCCCGCCGCATCCCAGACATGCGCGCCCTTCCCCTCGACGATGATGCGCGGGTCCGATGTCTCGAAGGGTTTGTGCTGCATCATGTGATGCCAGACATGCGCCTTGTCGGCGGCGATGACGGGGGCCAGATCGTTCATGCGCCGAACACCTCGCCCATCGCGCGGGCGAACCGCTCCAGAAGCTCCTCCATCTCGGCCTCGGTGATGATGAGCGGCGGGCAGAAGCACACCGCCTCTCCGATCGGGCGGAGCAACAGCCCGTTGCGTTGCGCGGCGGCGGCGACGGCCTGCGCCAGACGGCCCGGCGGGGTGCTGCCCTGCTTGGCGGCCTTGTCCTCCACGAACTCCACCGCCGCGATCAGGCCGGTGCCGCGCACCTCGCCGACATGGGGATGATCCGCGTGGCGGCGCAGACCCGCCTGAAGGATGCGCCCCATCGCGGCGGCATGCTCCACCAGCCCCCGTTCCTCGATGATGGCGAGGTTCTCCAGCGCGACGGCGGTCGCCACGGGATGGCCCGCCGTGGTGAAACCATGCCCGAAGGTGCCGAGCCGTTCCGATCCGTCGGCGATCCCCTGATAGATGCGGTCGCTGAACACGATCGCCGCCAGCGGCTGATAGGAGGAGGTGATCTGCTTGGACAGCACGAGGATGTCCGGCGCGATGTCATAGGTCTCGCAGGCGAACATGCGCCCGGTGCGCCCGAAGCCGTTGATCACCTCGTCCGCGACGATCAGCACGTCGTGGCGGCGGCAGACCTCCTGCACCTTTCGCCAATAGCCCGCAGGCGGTTCGATCACGCCGCCCGCCCCCACCAGCGGCTCGGCGATGAAGGCGGCGACGGTGCCGGGCCCTTCGGCAAGGATCACCGCCTCCAGTTCCGCCGCCAGCCGGTCCGAGAAGGCCTCCTCGCTCTCGCCCTCATGGGCCTCGCGCCAGTGATGCGGGGTGGAGACGTGGCGCACGAAATCCAGCGGCAGGTCGAACCCCTTGTGGTTCCCCGGCAGCCCGGTCAGCGATCCCGACCCGATCGTGATCCCGTGATAGCCCTTCAGCCGCGCGATGAACTTCTTCTTCTCCGGCCGCCCGATGGCGTTGTTCCAGAACCAGACCATCTTGATGACGGTGTCGTTCGCCTCGGACCCCGAATTGGTGAAATGCACCCGGTCCAGCCCCTCGGGCGTCATCTGCACCAGCTTTTCCGCCAGCGCGATCGACGGCTCCTGCCCGCGCGAGGAGAAGAGGTGCATATAGGGCAGCCGCTCCATCTGGCGCGTCGCCGCCTCCACCAGCCGCGGTTCGGAAAAGCCGAGCGCCACGCTCCACAGCCCGGCCATCCCCTCGATATAGGCGTTGCCGTCCTCGTCGAAGACGCGCACCCCTTCGCCGCGGGCGATCACCAAGGGGCCGGTGCGTTCATGCGCGCGTGCATTGGTGACGGGATGCATCAGAAAGCGGATGTCGCGCCCCTGAAGCGAATTGGGAAGGTGGGTCATGGGTGGTCCTGTCGCTGTGCACGCGGCCACCGCAGGGCCGCACGCCGCCGATCAGATACCCGCGATTGCCACTTGGCAAGAGCGCACCCGCGTCAGACGTGCTGACCGCCATTGATGTGGATCTCGGCGCCGTTGATATAGGACGAGGCGTCGGTGCACAGGAAATGGATCGTGCGCGCCACTTCCTCGGTGGTGCCGAGGCGCTGGAGCGGCACCTCGCGCTGCACCAGCCCATCCGTTCCCGGCGACAGGATGGAGGTCGCGATCTCGCCGGGGGAAATGGCGTTGGAGCGGATGCCGAGGGGGCCGAACTCATGCGCCAGTTCCCGCGTCAGGGCCGCCAGCCCCGCCTTGGATGCGGCATAGGCGACCCCCGCGAAGGGATGCACCCGCGATCCGGCGATGGAGGTGACGTTGACGACGGACGCCCGCGCCTTCGTCAGTTCCGGCAAGAGCTCCTGCACCAGCAGCGCGATGGAGACGAGGTTCACGTTCAGCACCTGCGCCCATGTGCCCGCATCCGTCGCGGCCACGCCAAGGCGCGCCCCCTCCGCCCCCTTAGGCGAGATGCCCGCGTTGTTCACCAGCGCGGCCAGTTCCCCATCCGGCAGGCGCGAGCGCACATCGGCCGCCAGCGCCGGGATCGCCGACAGGTCCGACAGGTCGGCCTGAATGTGGCTTTCGCGCGCGCCGGGCCAGCGGCATTCCTCGGAGAAGGGCTGCCGCGAGACGGTCAGCACGCGCCATCCCTCGCGTTGGAGGATCTTGACCGTGGCATGGCCGATGCCGCGGCTGGCGCCGGTCAGAAGGCAAGTGCGCGTCATGGGGAATCCTCCTACAGGGGGGCGGGTGACGGGCGGCAGGATAGGGCCGCACGCGGGCGGCACAACGCGAAACTTTGCCGCCCCCGATATGCCTGCGGATCGGGCACCATCCTATGCGGATGCCGCATGATTGTGCAGATGCCTGAAATCCGCGCCCTTCGTCAAACAGCCGCATTGCCGCGCACGAAGCCGTGATCCTACCACCGAAGACAACCGGCCGCACAGGACCGGCACGACATGACGCGTCCGATGGGGGGCGCAGCACAGGGGGAACGGGACCATGTTCGACATGAAGGGCATCGCGACCGCCGCGACGGTGGCGCTGACGGCGGCTGGCGCGGCCATCGCCCAACCGACCGGAGAGCCGATCAAGATCGGCGTTCTGCATTCGCTTTCGGGCACGATGGCGATTTCGGAAACGACGCTGAAGGACACCGTCCTGATGCTGATCGACGAACAGAACAAGGCCGGGGGCGTGCTGGGCCGCCCGCTGGAGGCGGTGGTCGTGGACCCGGCCTCGGACTGGCCGCTCTTTGCCGAAAAGGCGCGCGAATTGCTGACCGTGTCGGATGTGGACGTGATCTTCGGCTGCTGGACCTCGGTCAGCCGCAAATCGGTCCTGCCGGTGCTGGAGGAACTCGATGGGCTGATGTTCTATCCCGTGCAGTACGAGGGCGAGGAATCCTCGCGCAACGTGTTCTACACCGGCGCCGCGCCGAACCAGCAGGCGATCCCCGCCGTGGATTACATGATGAACGAGCTGGGGGTGGAGAAATTCGCCCTTCTGGGCACCGATTACGTCTATCCGCGCACGACGAACAACATCCTCGACGCCTATCTGAAGGACAAGGGCGTGGATGAGAGCGACATCTTCGTGAACTACACCCCCTTCGGGCAATCGGACTGGTCGCGCATCGTGGCCGATGTCGTGGCCCTCGGCGCGGATGGCAAGCAGGTGGGCGTCATCTCCACCATCAACGGCGATGCCAATATCGGCTTCTACAAGGAACTGGCGGCGGCGGGCGTCTCGGCGGACGATCTGCCGGTGATCGCCTTCTCGGTCGGCGAGGAGGAGCTTTCGGGCCTCGATACGACCGATCTCGTGGGGCATCTGGCGGCGTGGAACTACTTCGAATCCGCCGACACGCCCGAAAACGCCGCCTTCATCGAGGAATGGCACGCGTTCACCGGCGATGACACGCGGGTGACGAACGATCCGATGGAAGCGACGATGATCGGCTTCAAGATGTGGGTTCAGGCCGTCGAAGAGGCGGGCACCACCGATGTCGATACCGTCCGCGAGGCGATGTATGGCCAAGAGGTGCCGAACCTGACCGGCGGCACGGCGACGATGCTGCCGAACCACCACCTGACCAAGCCCGTCCTGATCGGCGAGATCCGCGACGACGGCCAATTCGACATCGTCAGCCAGACCGAGCCGGTCGCGGGCGATGCATGGACCGACTACCTGCCCGCCTCGGCCCCGCTGGAAAGCGATTGGGAACACCTCGATTGCGGCATGTACAACACCCAGACGCAGACCTGCATCCAGCAGAAATCGAACTACTGACGCATGAGGGGGGCCGCGCGCCCCCTTCCCTTTCCGGATGGATGCATGGTGCAGTTTCTGCTTCCCCTTCTTCTGGCGGTGATGCTGGCCTTTCCCGCCGCCGCACAGGATGCCGCCGACGTTCTTCGGGCGCATCGCGATCAGATCGAACGCCCCTCGCGGATGACGATCGGCCCCGTCATCGACGAACTGGCCGCCAGCGGCGATCCGGCCGCCGCGCGCATCCTTGCCGCATGGGAGGAACGCCGCCTCGGCCTTCTGCCCGATGGGCGCTTCGTGATCGAAGAGGATGGCACGCTGACCGATCTGACCGGCGCGGCGGTGGGGGGCGATGCCTCCATGCTGCGGCCCAATGCCGGGGTGCGGGGGCTGATCGCCTCGGCGCGGGTGCGCTTCCAACTGGCCGATCCGGCCAAGCGCGCCGAGGCGCTGACCGCCATCGCCCGCAATCCGGCCCCCGAACATCTGCCGCTGCTGCGCGCCGCCTTGGCCGAAGGGGACGACCCCGCCATGGCCCGGACCGAGCGGCTCTTGACCATCCGCTTCGATCCGGACCCCGCCGCGCGGGTGGCCGCGATCCAGAGCTTCGGCGCCTCGCTCGCCATCGACGTGCGCGCGGCGCTGAACCCGATCCTTGCCACCACGCGCGTCGTGAGCCTTGACGGCCCGCCCCCCGGCAACATCGCCCGCGAGGTGCCGGTGGACGAAATCGGCCGCACCGCCGCCTACGATCTCTTGGTCGCGGCCGATCTGGCCCCGGCCCGCCTCTCCCCCGAGGGGGAGCGTGCGGCGCTTCTGTCCCATGTGGAGGATGGCCGCATCGCGGGCATCCCCGTCGCCACGCTGAACACCCGCGCCGCGCGCGATGCCGCCTATGAGGCGCTGGAGGCGTCGGGCGCCGTGCCCCCCGCCGCCACCGAGGACGAGGTGGACGCCGCCCTCGCCGCCGCCACCATCGCCGATGTCTATGCCGAACCCGAAGAGGCCGTGACCGATGCCGCCCGCGCCGCCCTGCGCGGGATCGACACCAAGGTCGGCCTGATGCGCTTTGCCGATCTGGCGATGGATGCCGTCTCGCTCGCCTCGATCTATTTCCTCGCGGCGATCGGCCTCGCGATCACCTTCGGCGTGATACGCGTCATCAACATGGCGCATGGCGAGTTCATCATGATGGGCGCCTATATCGGCTATGCCGTGCAGCAGGTCGTGCCGAACTACACCCTCTCGCTCGTGATCGCGCTGCCGCTGGCCTTCGCCGTCGCCTTCGCGGCCGGGGTGGCGCTGGAACGGCTGGTGATCCGCCACCTCTACCGCCGCCCGCTGGAGACGCTTCTGGCGACCTTCGGCGTGTCCATCATGTTGCAGCAGCTGGCCAAGAACATCTTCGGCACGCAGGCCCGCCCGCTGACGGCGCCGGGCTGGCTCTCGGGTTCGCTCACCCTCAACGACGTGGTGTCGATCAGCTGGATCCGCATCGCGATCTTCGTGCTGGCGCTGCTGTTCCTCGGCCTCTACCTCTTCATCATGCGCCGCACCCGGCTGGGGCTGGAGGTGCGGGCGGTGCAGCAGAACCCCTCCATGGCCGCGAGCATGGGGATCGCGCCGGGCCGCATCAACATGCTGGCCTTCGGCCTCGGATCCGGCATCGCGGGGATCGCGGGGGTGGCCATCGGCCTCTTCGCGCAGGTCACCTCCGAACTCGGCCAGCAATACATCGTGCAAAGCTTCATGACCGTGGTCGTGGGCGGGGTCGGCAGCATCTTCGGCACGCTGGCCGGGGCGGCGCTGATCGGCTTTTTGCAAAAGGGGATCGAGTGGATGAACCCCTCCAACACGCTGGCCGCCCAGACCTACATGATCCTCTTCATCATCATCTTCATCCAGTTCCGGCCACGGGGCATCATCGCCCTGAAGGGCCGCGCGGCAGGGGACTGACATGCGCCGATCGACGATCATCTTCCTCGCCGCGCTGGCGTTCCTCACCGTGCTGGTGACGGTGCTGGCGGGGACGGGGCTCATCTCCACATCCTTCGTGAAGACGCTGGGCATGACGCTGTGCCTCTGCCTCGCCGCCGTCGCGATGGATGTGGTCTGGGGCTATACCGGCATCCTGTCGCTCGGTCATATGGCGTTCTTCGCGCTTGGCGGCTACCTCATCGGCATGTGGCTGATGTATGCCCGGACCGAGGCGATCGTGGTGCAGGCCCTGTCCGGTCAGACCCTGCCCCCCACCCCCGAAGAGATCCGCGCCGGCATCGGCGGGCAGCTGTTCGGCGTGGTCGGCAGCACCGATATCCCGTGGATCTGGGGCTTCGCCCATGCGCTGCCGCTGCAACTGGCGCTGGTGGTGCTGGTGCCGGGGCTGCTGGCGGCGGTGTTCGGCTGGTTGGCCTTCCGCAGCCGCGTGACGGGGGTGTATCTGTCGATCCTGACGCAGGCGATGACGCTCGCGCTCGCGCTCTATCTCTTCCAGAACGACAGCGGGCTGCGCGGCAATAACGGCCTGTCGGGCCTGCAGAACCTGCCGGGCGTCAGCGCGCCGCAATCGGTGACGGCGCTGTGGCTGTTCTGGGCCTCGGCGGCGGCGCTGGCGGCGGGGTATCTTCTGGCGGCCTATGTCGTGGGCGGCACCTTCGGCAGCGTGATCCGCGCCATCCGCGACGACGAACAGCGCGTCCGCTTCCTCGGCTATCCCGTCGAGGGGTTCAAGCTCTTCGTCTTCACCCTGACCGCGGTGATCGCGGCCATCGCGGGCGCGCTCTATTATCCGCAGGCCGGGATCGTGAACCCGGCCGAGATGATGCCCATCGCCTCCATCTACCTTGCGGTCTGGGTGGCGATCGGCGGGCGCGGGCGGCTTTACGGCGCGGTGCTGGGGGCGGCGGCGGTGTCGCTGCTGTCGAGTTGGTTCACCGGCGGGCGCGCCCCGTCGATCCCGCTCGGCTTCTACACCATCGACTGGGTGGACTGGTGGCAGGTGCTGCTGGGGCTGACCTTCGTTCTCGTCACGCTGCTGGCGCCCAAGGGCATCGGCGGCCTCTTCGACCGGTGGCCGAAATGAGCGCGCTCTTGGAAGTGCGCGGCATCTCCGTCAGCTTCGACGGATTCCGCGCGATCAACAACCTGTCCTTCGCCATCGGCGCGGCCGAATTGCGGGCGGTGATCGGCCCCAATGGTGCGGGCAAGACGACCTTCATGGACATCGTCACCGGCAAGACCCGCCCCGACAGCGGCGACGTGCTCTTCGGCGAGATGGCCCGCTCGCTCCTGCGGATGAACGAGGCGCAGATCGCCCGCGCCGGGATCGGCCGCAAATTCCAGCGCCCCACGGTGTTCGAGGATCAGAGCGTCGCCGCCAACCTCATCATGGCGCTGAAGAAGCCGCGCAATCCGCTGGCGGTGCTGCGCTTTCGCCCCTCGGCGACCGATCATGCGCGCGTGGCCGAACTCGCGGCCGAGGTGGGCCTTTCGGCGCAGACGGACCGCATCGCCGGAGAGCTGTCGCACGGGCAGAAGCAATGGCTGGAGATCGGGATGCTGCTGGCGCAGGAACCGCGCCTTCTGCTGGTGGACGAACCCGCCGCCGGCATGACCGTGGCCGAGCGGGAACAGACGACCCGCCTCTTGCGCCGCCTTGCCGAAACGCGGGCCGTGGTGGTCGTCGAACATGACATGGATTTCGTCCGGCGGCTCGATTGCCGGGTGACGGTGCTGCACGAAGGCGCGGTTCTGGCGGAAGGAACGCTGGATCACGTCACCGCCGATCCGCAGGTGATCGACGTCTATCTGGGGCGGGGATGAGATGCTGACGATACGCGATTTGACGCTGCATTACGGCGGAAGCCAGATCCTGCACGGCATCGACCTCGATGCCCGCGCGGGCGAGGTGACGTGCATCATGGGCAATAACGGCGTCGGAAAGACCTCGCTTTTGAAGGCGATCGCGGGCACGCATCCGCGGTCGGGCGGCAGCCTGCGGCTGGACGGGCGCGACCTGCCCGTGCTGCGCCCCGAGGCGATGGCCCGCGAGGGCGTGGCCGTGGTGCCGCAGGGCCGGATGATCTTCCCCCTGCTGACCGTGACCGAGAACCTGCAGACCGCCTTTGCCCTGCAACCCCGCCCCCACCGCATCCCCGAAGAGGTGTACGATCTGTTCCCCGTGCTGGCCGATATGGCCCATCGGCGGGGGGGCGATCTGTCGGGCGGGCAGCAGCAGCAGCTTGCCATCGCCCGCGCCATGATGATGAAACCAAAGCTGCTGCTTCTGGACGAACCGACCGAGGGCATCCAGCCGAACATCATCCAACAGATCGGCCGCGTCATCCGCTATCTGCGCGACAAGGGCGACATCGCGATCGTGCTGGTGGAGCAGTATTTCGACTTCGCCTATGACATGGCCGACCATGTCTATGTCCTGCGGCGCGGCGCGGTCGATGTCAGCGGCACGCGGGACGAACTCGGGCGCGAGCGGATGCGTCAGGCGGTGTCGGTCTGACGCCTCAGCGGCGATAGGCCGGCAGCGCCAGCCCCCGCGCGATGGCCAGCGCCCTGAGCGCGAACCCCGCCGGGGCGGCGATCAGCGCCGCCACGATCATCGGCAGGCCCGCCCAGACCAAGACCACGAACCCAGCCGCCGCCGCCGCGGCGGCGGTGACATAGATCTCCGGCCGGATCACGATGGAGGGCACGCCCGCCAGCACATCGCGGAAGATCCCGCCAAGGCAGGCCGTGACCACCCCCATCACCGCCGCCGGCAAGGGCGGGATGCCGTATTGCAGCGCCTTTGCCGCGCCATAGACCGAATAGGCCGCAAGCCCCACCGCATCGCACCATTCGACCGCCCGCACCGGCCACATCCGGTTCGGCAGGAACCACACCAGCACCGCCACCGACAGGCAGGTCGCGATCCAGATCGGTTCGTGCATCCAGAAGACCGGCGCGCCGATCAGAAGATCGCGCACCGTGCCCCCGCCCATCCCCGTCACGGCGGCGAAGAAGGCGAAGGTCACCATCGTCTGCCTGGCCCGCGCCGCCATCAGCGCGCCGGACATCGCAAAGACCGCGATGCCCGCCACGTCGAGGATGCCCGTCAGCCAGAATGTTCCCCCGGTCATCGGGGCGCGCGGGTCATTCCAGCTCCACCAGCAGATCCTTGGCGTCGATCTGCGTGCCGGGCGTGACATGCACCGCCTTCACCGTGCCGGCGCGTTCGGCGTGCAGCGCGCTTTCCATCTTCATCGCCTCGATCGTCAGCAGCAGATCGCCCGGCTGCACCGCCTGCCCCGGCACCACCGCCACCGACGCGACCGACCCCGGCATCGGCGCGCCCACATGGGACGGATTGCCCAGCTCGGCCCGCGGACGCGCCGCCTTGGCCGCCGCGCTGCGGTTGGCGACGCGGATCACCCGCGGCTCGCCGTTCAACTCGAAGAAGACGCGCACATCGCCCTCGTCGGTCGTCTCCCCCTTGGCCGAGAGGCGCAGTTCCAGCACCTTGCCCGGCTCCAACTCTACCGGGGCCTCGTCGCCGGGCTGCATCCCGTAGAAGAAGACCGGCGTCGGCAGCGCCCCGACCGGGCCATACTGGCGCTGGCGGCGGGCGTAATCGACGAAGACCTTGGGATACATCAGATAGCCCTGAAGATCCTCGTCCGTGGGGTGGAACGGCTCGTCCTCGGTCCCGACCTCTTCGGCCAGACGGGCGCGGGCGGCCTCCATGTCCACGGGCGGCAGATGCGCGCCCGGACGCGTGCCCGCCGGGGCCGCACCCTTCAGCACCTTGCGCAGGATCGCCTCGGGCCAGCCGCCATGGGGCTGACCGAGATTGCCCTTCAGCATGTCCACCACGCTGTCGGGGAAGCTGACCTCCACGGCCGGATCCTCCACCTGCGCGCGGGTCAGCCCTTGGGCCACCATCATCAGCGCCATGTCCCCCACCACCTTGGACGAGGGCGTCACCTTCACGATATCGCCGAACATGGCATTGGCCTCGGCATAGGCCTCCGCCACCTCGTGCCAGCGTTCCTCCAGCCCCATGGAGCGGGCCTGCGCCTTGAGGTTGGTGAACTGCCCCCCCGGCATTTCGTGCAGCCACACCTCCGAGGCGGGCGCCTGCATCCCGCTTTCGAAGGCCGCATATTGCCCGCGCACCGCCTCCCAGTAGTTGGAGATCGCGCGGATCGCCCCGATATCGAGGCCGGTATCGCGGTCGGTATGGCGCAGCGCCTCCACGACCGAGCCGAGCGGCGGCTGCGAGGTGCCGCCCGAAAACGCGTCCATCGCCGCATCCACCACATCGGCCCCCGCCTCGGCGGCGGCAAGGATCGACGCGCCGCCAAGGCCGCCCGTGTCATGGGTGTGGAAGTGCACCGGCAGGCCCACCTCCTCCTTCAGGGCACGGATCAGAAGGCGCGCGGCGGCGGGCTTCAGCACCCCGGCCATGTCCTTCACGCCCAGCACATGCGCCCCGGCATCGCGCAGATCGCGCGCCAGATCGACGTAATAGCGCAGATCGTATTTCGCCCGCGCCGGATCCAGAAGATCCCCGGTATAGCAAAGCGTGCCTTCGCAGATCTTCCCGCTCTCGATCACGGCGTCCATCGCGACGCGCATGTTCTCCACCCAGTTCAGACTGTCGAACACGCGGAAGACATCGACGCCCTTCGCCGCCTCGGCGACGAAGCCGCGCACCACGTTGTCGGGATAGTTGGTGTAGCCGACGCCGTTGGCGCTGCGCAGAAGCATCTGCGTCAGAAGGTTGGGCATGGCGGCGCGCAGGGCGCGCAGGCGCTGCCACGGATCTTCTTGCAAGAAGCGATAGGCGACATCGAAGGTCGCCCCGCCCCAGCATTCCACGCTGAAGAGCCCGCCCATATTGGCGGCATAGGCCGGGGCGACGCGCACCATGTCGGCGGTGCGCATGCGGGTGGCCAGAAGGCTCTGATGGCCGTCGCGCATCGTGGTGTCGGTGATCAGCAGACGCTTTTGCGCCAGCATCCAATCGGCGACGGCCTTCGGCCCGCCCTCTTCGAGCAATTGGCGCGTGCCGGGCTGCGGATCGCCCATCGCCTCGGGCGGGCGGGGGATGCGCGCGGTGGCGGCCGGCTTCGCCCGGCCCGCCGTTTCGGGATGCCCGTTCACCGTGATGTCGGCCACATAGGTCAGAAGCTTCGTCGCGCTGTCGCGCCCGCGGGCGAAATCGAAGAGCTCCGGCGTCGTGTCGATGAACTTGGTGGTGTAGCTGTTGTTCAGGAAGACCGGATGCTTCAGCAGGTTGATGACGAATTCGATGTTCGTGCTGACGCCGCGGATGCGGAACTCGCGCAGGGCGCGGTCCATGCGGGAAATCGCGGCCTCCGGGGTCTGGGCCCAAGCCGTGACCTTCACCAGCAGCGAATCGAAATAGCGCGTCACGACCGAGCCGGGATAGACCGTGCCCCCATCGAGCCGGATGCCCATCCCCGTGGCCGAGCGATAAGCCGTGATGCGCCCGTAATCGGGCACGAAGTTGTTCTGCGGGTCTTCGGTCGTCACGCGGCATTGCACGGCATGGCCCGACAGCTGGATCGCGTCCTGATCGGCCGCGCCCGTCGCTTCGGCCAGCGTCGCGCCTTCGGCGATGCGGATCTGGGCCTGCACGATGTCGATGCCCGTCACCTCTTCGGTGACGGTGTGTTCCACCTGCACGCGGGGGTTCACCTCGATGAAGTAGAATTGCTGCGAATCCATATCCATCAGGAACTCGACCGTGCCGGCGCAGGCATAGCCGACATGGGCGCAGATGCGGCGGCCCAGCTCGCAGACCTCGGCCCGCTGTTCGGGCGTCAGATAGGGGGCGGGCGCGCGTTCCACGACCTTCTGGTTGCGGCGCTGCACGGTGCAGTCGCGTTCGAAGAGGTGATAGATGCCGCCATGGCTGTCGCCGAGGATCTGCACCTCCACATGGCGGGCGCGCTGGATCATCTTCTCCAGATAGCCTTCGCCATTGCCGAAGGCGGCCTCGGCCTCGCGGCGGCCCTCGCGCACCTTCTGCTCCAGCTCGGCCGCGTTCAGGACGGGGCGCATCCCGCGCCCGCCGCCACCCCAGCTGGCCTTCAGCATCAGCGGGAAACCGATCTCGGCGGCCTCGGCGCGGATGGCGTCGAAATCATCGCCCAGAACACCCGTCGCCGGGATGACGGGCACCCCCGCCTCCAGCGCCACGCGCCGCGCGCTGGCCTTGTCGCCAAGCGCGCGCATCGTTTCGGCGCGCGGCCCGATGAAGACGATGCCAGCCTCCTCGCAGGCATCGACGAAATCGGGGTTTTCGGACAGGAGGCCATAGCCCGGATGGATCGCATCGGCGCCGCACATCTTGGCGACGCGGATGATCTCGGGGATCGACAGATACGCCCCCACCGGCGACAGCCCCTCGCCGATGCGATACGCCTCGTCGGCCTTGAAGCGGTGGAGGCTCAGCTTGTCCTCCTCGGCATAGACGGCGACGGTGCGCTTGCCCATCTCGTTCGCGGCCCGCATCACGCGGATCGCGATCTCCCCGCGGTTGGCTATCAGTATCTTGCGGAACGCGGGCATGGGGGTCTCCTCCTGAAACACGGCATCTTCTCGCCGACGTCACACGATAGCAAGAGATGTGGGGAGGCCAAGCCCCAACCTTGCGCCCGCCTCAGCCCAGAACCGGCATCCCGAATTCGGCCGCCGCCGCCGGCCCGCCCGGCCAGCGCGAGGTGATGGTCTTCAACCGCGTGTAAAAGCGCACCCCCTCCGGCCCGTGCATGTGGTGATCGCCAAAGAGCGAGGCCTTCCAGCCGCCGAAGGAATGGAAGGCCATCGGCACCGGAATGGGCACGTTGATGCCGACCATGCCCACCTCCACCTCTTGGGCAAAGAGGCGCGCGGCCTGCCCGTCGCGGGTGAAGATGGCGACGCCGTTGCCGTATTCGTGGCGGGCCACGATCTCGGCGGCGTGGCGGGCATCGGCGGCGCGCACCACCGACAGGACCGGGCCGAAGATCTCCTGCTTCCAGACATCCATCTCGGGGGTGACACCATCCAGAAGCGTGGCGCCGATGTAGTTGCCCCCCTCGAAGCCCTGCGGCGGGGTGAAATCGCGCCCATCGGCCACCAGCCGCGCGCCCTCTTCGGCACCGCGGGCCACCAGCGCGCGAACCCGCTCCAGATGCGCGCGGGTCACGACGGGGCCCATCTCGGTGGCGGGATCGCTGGCGGGACCGACGCGCAGCGCCTCGATCCGCGGCACGAGGGCGGCGATCAGGCGGTCGGCCGTCTCCTCGCCCACCGGCACGGCGACCGAAATCGCCATGCACCGCTCTCCGGCCGAGCCATAGGCCGCGCCCATCAGCGCGCCGGCCACCATCTCCATATCGGCATCGGGCAGGATGACGGCGTGGTTCTTCGCCCCGCCAAGCGCCTGCACCCGTTTGCCGTTCGCCGTGCCCGTCACATAGACATGCCGCGCGACCGGGGTCGATCCGACGAAGCTGACGGCCTTCACATCGGGATGGGCCAGAAGCCGGTCCACCGCCGCCGCATCGCCCTGCACCACGTTGAACACCCCCGCCGGCAGCCCCGCCTCCGCCAGCCATTCGGCCAAGAGCAGCGCCGCCGAGGGCGTCCGCTCGGACGGTTTCAGAACGAAGGTGTTGCCGCAGGCCAGCGCCACCGGGAACATCCACATCGGCACCATCGCGGGAAAGTTGAACGGGGTGATCCCGGCCACGACGCCCAGCGGCTGGCGCAGCGCATGGCTGTCCACGCCCGTGCCCACATTCTCGGTGAACTCGCCCTTCAGGTGGCTCGGCGCGCCGATGGCGAATTCCACCACCTCCAGCCCGCGCGTCACCTCGCCAAGCGCGTCTTCGTGCGTCTTGCCATGTTCGGAGGAGATCACGCGCGCCAGATCGCCCATCCGCGCCGACAGGATCGCCTTGAACGCATCGAGGATGCGGGCGCGGCGCAAAGGCGGCATCCGCGACCAGTCGCGGAACGCGGCGGCGGCGGCGGCGACGGCGGCATCCACCTCGTCCTCGGCGGCCAAGGCGACGGTGCCTGCCTGTTCGCCCGTGGCCGGATCGGTGACGGGCGCGCTGCGCCCCGAACGGCCCGGAACGCGGGCATTGCCGATGAAATGACCGATGTCGGACATGCAGATTCTCCCCTGTTTGCGGGCACTATCGGGGCAAATGCGCGGCCGCGCAATCGCGGGGGGAAACCAAAGCGCGCCGCCGGGGTTGATGCGCCATGACCCGCCCCGCATCCCCCTCCCGCCCGCTGCGCCTTGGATTTCCGGTCAAGGTGATGGCCCGCCCGGACCTCAAGAGCCACGATGCCCGCCGCTGGCAGCAGGGCCCGCATCTGAAGACCTCGCTCGAATATCTGGACGGGGTGCTGGGCCATCTGGCCGAGGCCGGGATCGGGATGTACCGCATGTCCTCGGACCTTGCGCCCTATGCCACGCATCCCGACATGCCGCAGTTCCACAGCATGATCGCGGACAGCGATGCCGAGCTTGCGGCCTTTGGTGCCAAGGCCCGCGCGCAGGGGGTGCGGCTGTCGTTCCACCCGTCGCAATACATCCTGCTCAACAGTCCCGATCCCGAGCTGACCGAACGCAGCATCCGCGATTTCGCGGCCCAGGCCGAGATGCTGGACCGCATGGGCCTTGGCCCCGAGGCGGTGATGGTCACCCATGTCGGCGGCGTCTATGGCGATCACGAAGGCAGCCGCGCCCGCTGGCTGGAGGGGTATGAGCGTTGCCCCGAACCTGTGCGCCGGCGGCTGGTTCTGGAACATGACGACATCCGGTTCTCGGCGGCGGATGTGCTGTGGATCCACGAACGCTGCGGCGTGCCGCTGATCTTCGATCACCAGCATTTCTGCTGCCTGAACCCCGAGGGGCTGGCCCTGCGCCCGGTCTTGGAGCGCATCCTCGCCTCGTGGCCCGACGGGGTGCGGCCGAAGGTGCATTTCTCCTCTCCGCGCACCGAGATGCGGGAGATCCGGCGCAAGGCGAGCGATGCCGACCGCGCCGCCGCCCGCGAGGGGCGCACCCCGCCCGGCGCCCCGCTGAAGGAACCGCTGACCCCCGGATCGCGCATGAAGACGGTGCTGATGCCTCCCGTCTGGACCGGCCATGCCGATTACAACAACCCGTTCGAATTCATCGCCTTCATGCGCGCCGCCGAGGGATTGGAGTTCGACGTGATGCTGGAGGCGAAGGCCAAGGATCTTTCGCTGCTGCGCCTGCGGGCCGATCTGCCGCGCTATGCCCCCGATGTGGCCGCGCGCTTCGGCCGTGGATGACGGCGCGGGGGAACCCTGCCCCATCCGTCCGTGTTTTCCCCCCGCAACACCCCGGAGGACATCATGAGCCGAGACGATGAGATCAGAGCCCGCGCCCACCGCATCTGGCAGGACGAGGGCGAACCCGAGGGCCGCCACGAGGATCATTGGACGCGGGCCAAGGCCGAACTCGATGAAGAAAGCGGCGCCGGCGATGTCGGCGGCAGCCTTGGTGGGCAAATGCGCCCCGCCGAACCGGCCGTGAACGCCGGCAGCGTGTCCGGCCCGCGCAAGGCCCGCTGAAGGCTGGACAGCCGCGCGCTTCCCCATCATCGTCGCCGCGTTGGTGCGAGGGAGCGCGGGGATGTCATACACCAAAGCCCATGATCTGATGCGGCTGGCGCAGATGGCGGCTGCGCGTCATTCGGGTGTGACCTTGGATGAGATCGCGGAGGAATTCGGGATCGTCCACCGTTCGGCCCAGAGGATGACGAACGCGCTGGAGGCGATCTTTCTGTGCGAGGTGACGGATGGGCCGGACCGCAAACGCCGCTGGAAGATCCGGGAGCCGCGCCCCCTGCGCCTGCCGCGCCGCCCCGACCGTACGATCGCCGCGCTCGATTGCGCGATCCGCGATGCGCGGGCGGTGCACCGCAACATTCAGGCCGAGGCGCTGGCCGATCTGCGCGATGCGCTGATTACGCAGATGGTGCCGCAGGATGCCCGGCGGGCCGAGGCCGATGCCGAGGCGATGCTGCAAGCCTTGGGCCATGTCGCGCGTCCCGGCCCGC
Source organism: Falsirhodobacter algicola (assembly GCF_018279165.1). GTDB lineage: Bacteria > Pseudomonadota > Alphaproteobacteria > Rhodobacterales > Rhodobacteraceae > Falsirhodobacter > Falsirhodobacter algicola. The sequence continues at coordinate 88,196 of NZ_CP047291.1, forward strand.
GCATCCGCACCGATCCCGTGATCCTCGGCACCATCAGCACGGCGATCCGGGGGATGCGGCGGCTGCGACTGCGCTATGGCGATGGCCCCCTGCCCCGCACCGTCGACCCGCGCGGCATCCTCTTGGGGGAGCGGACCTATCTCGTGGCCTGCGATCCGGCGCGCGGCCCCCGGCCCATGACGTTCCGGCTCGACCGTATCCACGAGGCCGAATGCCTGAGCGAGCGGTCCGAGCCGGAGCCGGGGTTCAACATCGACGCCTATGCCGCGCAGAATTTCGGCGTCTGGGACGATCCCGAACAGCGGGCCGAGGTGATCTGGCGCTTCACCCCCGAAGCGGCCGACCATGCCCGCGACTTCCTCTTTCACCCGCATCAATCGTTGGAGCCGCAGGAGGATGGCAGCCTGATCGTACGGTTCACCGCCTCCGGCTGGTTGGAGATGGCGTGGTTTCTCTACAAATGGGGCGACAAGGTGGAGGTGCTGGCCCCCGAGGGGCTGCGCCGGATGGTCGAAGGGCATCGGCGGTCCGATTTCGGAACCGCGATGCCCTGAGCGGCGATTTACGCCGCAAGTTACTGTATTTATTCGTTTATGCCGAAAATTGCCAATTGGCAATCAGCCCCGGCGGGCCTCCAGAAACTGATCGAAGGCGGCGCGCAGCGCCTCGTCGGACAGACTTTCCGCGAATTCCAAGGTGACTTTGCCGTTCTTGCGATACATCGCGACGCCGCTTTCATGGATGTTGCGGCGGAAGAGGTTTGCCGGCGGGCGCGCCTTTTTCGGGCCGGTGGCGGCGGCCTTCAGCCGGGCCAGAACCTGGGCGGCGGGGACCGGACCGCCCTGCCCCGCCTGCTCGGCCGCAAGCTCGGCCGCGGCGGCCAGAACCTGATCGCGGGTCCGCGGATCGGACAGCAGCGGGCGCAGCGTCCGGGCATGAAGCTCCTTTACCTCGCGCAGATTGGCATAGGCGGCGATGATCTCCTGCGGCAGCCGCGCGAGTTGCAGATAGCGCGACAGCCAGCCCTCGCTCACCTCCAGCCGTTCGGCCATCGCCTTCTGACGGCCGCCGTAATAGGCCTCGAGCGCTTGGGCGTAATCGCGGGCGCGTTCGTAGTCGGAGATGTCCTCGCGGTCGCGGTTCTCGATATCGGCAAGGCGGAACGCCTCTTCGTCGGTCAGATCGCGCACATCGACGAGGTAGCGGAACTGTGGATAGTTGTGCGCGCGCAGCCAGCTGATCGCGAAATGACGCCGCGCGCCGCAGATCACCTCATACCCCTCGCCCTTGCGGCGGACGATGGCCGGAAACTCCTGCCGGCCTTGCGCGCGAATGGAAGTGATGAGATCGGCGCAGTTCTGCTCCGTCAGCAGCGCGTATTCGCGGTTGTGGCGTTCCCACATCACGCATTGCGCGGGATCGACCCAACGCAGGGTCTTCTCCTCCCGCTCGCCGCTGTCGGAGAGCGCGTTGGAGCGTTTGAGGAACCGCGCCCCGCCCCGGTCTTCGACCGTCGGTGCGGCGGTGTCGAAGCCCTTCAGGATGTCGTCGATCGCGTCGTGACGCTTGCTCATAGCATTCCCTCCTTGCGAAGTGCGCGGTGATGGCTGGGCCAAGTCTTGCGGGCCAGAAGCTCCACCTCGCGGCCGACGGCATCGAGATAGGCCCGGCAGCGCCGATGCGTCTCGGTCCGGGTGGCCGCGCCCGTCAGCTCGTACACCGTGGACAGATTGGCGGTGGCGTTGTCGATCTCGGCGCTGTCCTTCAGCGTCGCCTGCAGCATGTCCTGCGGAAAGACCGCGTCCATCATGCGTTTGATCGCCATATGCGCCGACTTCTGATCGTTCATCTTAGACGCCAAAATCTTGACGAAAGCATAATCGCGCGCACCGCCATGCTGGGCAAGCTCGGACAGGGTCGCTTCCATCATCTTCAGGAAATGCGCCGTGGAGGCGAAATCGATGTTGTTCGGCGGCGCCGGGATCAGCAGCGCATTGGCCGCGCGCAGCACCGAGAGCGAGAGCATCCCAAGCGCGGGCGGCGGATCGAGGAGCACGATGTCGAATTGATCGGCGATGCTCTCCACCCCCTCGCGCAGCCGGTCGAGGATGAAGGCCGGCTCGCGCGCCATGCGGGCCGCGAACTCGTATTCGGCATCATAAAGGCCGAGGTTCGCCGGGATCAGCGCGATGCCCGGCCAATAGGTCGCCCGTAGCGCGTAATGCAGCGATTTCGGGCCGCCATGGCGCAGGAAGGGATAGAGCGTATCCTCATCCTCGTCGACATCGACATCGGGATTCATGCCGAACATCGCCGTGGTGGAGGCTTGGCTGTCGCAATCGATCACGCAGACGCGGTAGCCGCGCAGTGCGAAATACTGGGCCAGATGGCAGACGACGGTGGATTTGCCGACGCCGCCCTTGAAGTTCTGAACCGCCAGAACCAGCGCGGAATCCTCGGGGTCGCGGTGGGGCAGCGTGCCGAACACCTCGCGCATCTGGTTCACCTGCGACAGGGTATAGCCGCGGCGGCGCTGCGTGTCGGGGTCCTTGTCGGGTTCGGGCAGGCGGCCATCGCCTTCGGCGTCCCGGATCGCCTTTTCGGTGCGGCCGACCATCTCGGCGGCGGTGCGGACGTTGAACCGCAGGTCCAGCTGTTTCTGGTTGCCGGGCGCGAAGACCCGCTCGCGCAGACGCTCGATCACGGTGCTGGCGCGGTGGGTCAGCTGGGTCAACTCGTCCAGCGTGACGGGGGGGAGAACGGATGTCATGACGCTCCTCGCAAGATCGGGCGGATGATGCGTTATCGCGCCCCCCGCGTAAAGTTCGGAAATCCGGGGGTGCATGGCCAAAAAGCGTAAGTTGTGCGGATTGCTGGCCAAAACAGGGGCGAAATCGGCCCGGCCCCATCCAATAAGTAAGGTTTGGACGGTAGGGCGCAGATCCTCCTACCATCATCCTGTGGATAAAACCTCTGCTGAGTTCAGATTCTTTCTGGGATTCTAGTGTTCTGTAACGCCAAGATATTGATTTCGCGCGTTAATAGGTCCCCATCCCATACGTTTCGGGTGCCAATTCCTACGGATCGGGACGGAAATGCTTACGAATCGGGGTGGTTTGCCTTACGGATCGGGCAAGTCCGAAACCTTACGGATCGGGTGAGAATCGCCAGCCCGCGCCAAGCCCCGATTTAACTGCGCCTTGTCAAGCTGTTGCAGGGGGCCTCCGCGCGGTGGGGGAACGCAATCCTTACCTTTTGGGTGCCATGCTCGGTCCACGCTCCGGGAGACTTGAAACCTTACGCTCGCCCGAGTACAAAAGTAAGACTTCCGAGGTATGAGCATGGCCGAAAAATCCTATCGCACCGTCGAGGCACGCCCGAATGCCGACAGCCTCATCAAGCCCGGAGAGCTGGTGGACCTCGTGGAGGTTACGCCGCTGACGCTGAACGACCGGCGCATCTACAATCAGCTTCTGGAAAACGCGTGGGAGGCGATCGACAAGCCGGTCAGCCATGTCATCGCCAAGGCGGCGCTGCGTGGGTCGCACAATTCCAACGACCGCATCGGCGAAAGCCTCGAGCGGCTGATGTCCGCCATCGTCAAGGTCGCCGTCACATGGGATGGGGAACCCGCGATCGAGCGGGTGCAGCTTCTGGGCGGCAACGTGGAGGCGAACCGCGCCGACGGGCTTTTGGAATACGAGATCCCGGCGCGGCTGCGGCGCATCATCGGCAACTCCACCGTTTTTGCGCGCCTGCAGCGCGAGGTGATGTTCGCGCTCTCCTCGAAATACGCGCTGACCCTCTATGAGATGGTGCAGAAGCGCGGCAATCTGCGCTGGCGCTCGTCCGAGCGGTTCACGCTTGAGGCGCTGCGCGGGGTGTTGGGCGTGCCGAAGGGCAAGCTCACCTCATGGTCGAACCTGAAGCTGCGCGCGATCGACCCGGCGGTGGCCGAGGTGAACGCGCTGTCCGATTTCATGGTGGCGATCGATCCGATCAAGACCGGGCGCAGCGTCAGCCATGTCGAACTGCGCTGGTGGCGCAAGGATGACGATGCGGCGGGCGCGGCGGACCGGGCGCTGCAATATTCCAAGGTGGGCCGCAAACAGCGGACCGAACCGCCGGCCGCGCCGCAGGGCAGGGCGCGCCCGGCATGGCTGGACGGCAAGGGCCAGCCCCTGCGCACCGAGACTTATGAAACCGCGCGGATGCGGCATCCGGGTTTCGACATCTACTTCGTGGAGGGCGAATGGCGGGCTTGGGCGGCAGGCAAACCGGCGGCGAACGATCCCGATCGGGCCTATCTTGCCTTCTTCCGCAAATATGCCGAGGCGAACCCGCTGTGATTGCCAATTGGCAACTTTTCCGAAAATGGCCTGAATTCAGTATGTTGTACGATTTACCCCCGATTGCCCTGCCTGCGCCTGCTTCGCCGATTGGCACGGCAGGGACGGCGCGCTAGACATCGTGGATCAAGGAAAGGCGCTCCCCATGGCAGGCATCTCCAAATCGCCCACCGGCATCGCGGGTTTCGACGAATTGACGCATGGCGGTCTGCCCACCGGACGCCCCTCGCTCGTCTGTGGAACGGCGGGCTGCGGCAAGACGCTCTTCGCCTCCACCTTCCTGATCCAAGGCGCGCGCGAGCATGGTGAGAATGGCGTCTTCGTCACCTTCGAAGAGCGCCCCGTGGACATCGTGGCCAACGTCGCCTCGCTCGGCTTCGGGCTGGACGAGTTGATCGCCGAGGATCGCATCGCCATCGAACATATTTCCGTCGATCCGGCCGAGCTGGCGGAGATCGGCGAGTATGATCTGGAGGGGCTGTTCCTGCGGCTGGAACTTGCGATCGACGCAGTGGGGGCCAAGCGCGTCGTCCTCGATACGATCGAAAGCCTGTTCTCCGCCTTTTCCAACCCCGCGATCCTGCGCGCCGAGATCCGCCGTCTGTTCGACTGGCTGAAGGATCGCGGCATGACCACGGTCATCACCGCCGAACGCGGCGATGGCGCGCTGACGCGGCAGGGGCTGGAGGAATATGTCTCCGATTGCGTGATCCTGCTGGATCACCGGGTGCACAACCAGATCTCCACCCGCCGGATGCGGATCGTGAAATATCGCGGCACGGCGCATGGCACGAACGAATATCCGTTCCTGATCGACGAGGACGGTTTCTCGGTGCTGCCGGTCAGCGCGCTCGGCCTCGATCACCGGGTGTTCGACGAACGGGTGGCCTCGGGCGTGCCGGATCTGGATGCGATGGTGTCGGGCGGCGGGTTCCACCGCGGCAGTTCGATCCTCGTCTCCGGGGTGGCGGGGTCGGGGAAATCCTCGCTTGCGGCGTCTTTCGTGGGGGCGGCCTGCGCGCGGGGGGAACGCGCGCTCTATTTCTCGTTCGAGGAATCGGCGGCGCAATCGGTGCGCAACATGCGGTCGATCGGGCTGGATCTGCAACCGTGGCTGGATGCCGACCGGCTGCGCCACATCGCGGCGCGACCGACCTTCTACAGCCTCGAGATGCATCTGGCGATCATGCTGCGCGAGGTGACGCGCTTCGATCCGGCGGTGGTGGTGCTGGATCCGATTTCGGCCTTCCTCGAATCGGGGGACCGGATGGAAGTGCAGGCGATGCTGCTGCGCATGGTCGATTTCCTGAAGAGCCGCGGCATCACGGCGGTGTTCACGCATCTGGCCCATTCCCAGCAGGGGGAGACGGCGACGGATGCGGGCCTGTCCTCGTTGATGGATGCGTGGATCCTGATGCTGAACCGCGAGATGCAGGGCGAGTTCAACCGCGAGCTCTACCTTCTGAAGGCGCGGGGCATGTCCCATTCGAACCAAGTGCGCGAATTCGTCATGAGCGCGAACGGAATTCGCCTTCTGCCGCCCTATCTGGGGGAAAGCGGCGCGCTGACGGGGTCGGCCCGCCGCGCCGAAGAGGCGCGCCTGCGCCGCGCCGAGACCGAGCGCCGCCACGAGGTGGACCGGCGCCGCCGTGCCGCCGCGCAGCGCATGGCCGAATTGCAGGCCGAGATGGAGGCGAGCGCCGAGGAGATGCGCCTTCTGGATGAGACGGAAGCCGCGTATCAGCGGCAGGCGGAAGCGGACGCGACCGAGATGGAAGCGAGCCGCAAGGCGTGATCCCGCGAAGGAGACGGTGATGAACACGAAGAAGAAACTGACGCTCTACGTCGCGGGGCAGACGCCGAAATCCTTGGCGGCGATCTCCAACTTGAAACGGATCTGCGAGGCGCATCTGCCCGGCGCCTACGAGATCGAGGTGATCGACCTGCGCCAGAACCCGAAACTGGCGCGCGAACACGACATCGTGGCGATCCCGACGCTGGTGCGCGAATTGCCCGTGCCGCTGCGCAAGATCATCGGCGATCTGTCGGACGAGGAAAAGGTTCTCGTGAACCTGAGGTTGCAGGACGAATGAGCATCACCGCCGAGGCCCTTGCCGAGCTGCGCCGCCGCCTTCTGGAGGCGGAGGATACCCTGCGCGCGATCCGCGAGGGGGAGGTGGACGCGCTGGTGATCGGCCGCCTCGACCGGCCGGAGGTCTATGCCATCGGCGGCGATACCGAGGCGTTCCGCGCCTTCATCGAGGTGATGGATGCGGGCGCGGCGGCGGTGGATGCGGGGGGGCGTATCCTCTATGCCAACCGTCTGTTCGTGGAACTGCTGGGGGCCTCGGCGAATTCGGTTCAGGGGGCGCGGCTGTCGGATCTGATGCCGTGCGATCCGGGCGGGCAGGCGACGTTCCTCAACCCGGCGGGGCCGGTGCGCCGCGCGATCGAGGTCCCGCAGGAGGGCGGGGCGCGGCAGTTGATCGTGGCCAGCAGTCCGCTGCAACTCGGCACCATCACGGGCCATGCCATCACGCTGACCGATGTGACCGAACGCCTGCGCGCCGAACGTGCCGAACAGAACGAGCGGATGGCGCAATCCATCATCGCCTCGGTCAACGAGGCGGTGCTGGTCTGCGATGCGAACGGGCGCGTGACCCACAGCAACGCCCCCGCCCGCAGCATCCTCGGGCTGGAGCCGACGGGCCGCCGTCTGACCGATCTGCTGCGCCTTCAGCCCGAAGCGGGGTCGGGCTTTTCCAGCTGCGCCGAGATCGTGGGCGCGGTGCTGGCCGGCCGTTCGGTCCGCGGGATCGAGGTGTCGGCCCCCGATGCGCCGCTGTCGCAGGATTTCCTGATCAGCGCCGCGCCGCTCGAAGGGCCGGGCCTGCCGGGGTCGGGCTGCGTCATCTCCATCTTCGACATCGCCAATCGCAAGGTCTTGGAGCGTCAGCAGCGTCTGCTGATGGGCGAGCTGGATCACCGGGTGAAGAACACGCTGGCGCTGGTTCTGTCGATCTGCCGTCAAACCTTCCGCCATTCGGCCGATTACGTCAGCTTCGAAAAGGCCTTCACCCGCCGCATCCGCGCATTGTCGGACACGCACAACCTGCTGGCGCGCAGTTCGTGGGCCGGCCTGTCGGTCGAAGATGTGATCGAGGCCGAGGCCGAACCCCATCGCGGCGAAGGGCGCGGGCGTCTGGCCACCACCGGCTGCGACATCCGCATTTCGGCCGAAGGGGCGATCGCGCTTGGCCTCATCGTGCACGAGTTGACGACGAACGCGGTGAAGCATGGCGCGCTTTCGGGCGATACGGGGCGGGTGGATGTGTCGGCGCGGCGGGATGCGGAATCCGTGGTGATCGAATGGCGCGAAACCGGCGGGCCGCTGGTGCAGCCGCCCGTGCGCCGCGGTTACGGCGAAACGGTGATCACACGTAGCCTGCAATTCGCGCCGGGCAGCCATACATCGCTGCGCTACGACCCGGAGGGCGTTATTTGTACGATTGTCGTGCCGGAATCGCTGATTTTACCGATGACATGACAGCTTTTGTCGTCCGACTGTATTAGAATTGATCTATTCGTCCGATGCCGCGGGCGAATCCCCCGGGGGGCATGATGTGTGACCCATGGATCAGTGACGCCCCCCGGGCCTATTACGGCGGTCCGCACCCTGTTCGGGGTGCGGACCGTTCAGTTTTCGCCGCCCTCTGATTTGGCGCGGGCGGCGCGGTCCTTGTCGAGCAGTTCGGTCAGCGCGGTATCGAGCCGATCGAGCGCGGCGGCCGGTGTGCGGAACCAGTCCGTGGACCAGACGCGCAGGATCGACCAGCCCAGCCCCTCCAGCACGGCCTGACGGATGCGGTCCCGGTCCCGCGCCGTGGCCGAGGAGTGATAGGCCGCCCCGTCGCATTCCACGCCCGCAAGCCATGCGCCCGCCCGGTCCGGGTGGCGCACGCCTAGGTCGATGCGGAAGCCCGACACGCCGATCTGCGTGCGCACGTCCCAGCCGCGCGCGGCCAGCGCATCGCGCACCGCTTCTTCGAACGGGGAATCGGCCGGGCCGACCGATCCGGCATCCTGCGCCGCCAGCGCCACCGCCCCCCGCGCCGCATAATCGAGGAACGCCTTCAGATCCGCCACGCCCCGCGCCCGGCTGCGCGACAGATCGATCTGATCGGCATCGAGCGAGGCGAAGACATGCAGTTCCGCCCGCGCCCGCGTGACCGCGACGTTCAACCGCTTCTCGCCGCCTTCGGCGTTCATCGCGCCGAAGTTCATGGTGATCTTGCCCGCCATATCCGGCCCGAAGGTGACGGAGAACAGCATCACATCGCGTTCGTCCCCCTGAATGTTTTCGAGGTTCTTGACGATCACCGGCTCCTCCCGCTCATCGGCGAAGAACCATTCGAGGTCGGGTTCGGCCTTGCGTGCGGCGTCCAGCAAATCGAGGATCAGCCCCTGCTGCTGCACGTTGAAGGTGATGACGCCCAGCGTCGGACGGTCCGCCTCCGGCAGGGTCAGCCATTCGGTCAGCCGGTCGCGGATGAAGGCCGCGACGGCGCGCGCCTCTTCGGGGTTGGTCGCACCGCCGCCGCGCAGATAGGTGCCGCCGACCCGGTGCAGGCGCACCGCCTCGCCCGTGGCATCGGGCGAGGGGAAGGTGACGAGCCGCCCGTCGTAATAGGCGTGGTTGGAAAAGGCGATCAGCGCCTCGTCCCGGCTGCGGTAATGCCAGTTCAGCCGCTGCACCGGCACGCCCGCCGCGCTCACCTCGTCGAGGATGGAGGGCATGTCCCGCTCGTGGCCGGGCAGGGGGGTGTCCTCCTCCTCTCCGTCCTCGGTGCTGCGGCCGAAGAAATTGGTGGGCGGCAGCTGTTTGGGATCGCCGACGATGATCGCCTGCCGCCCGCGGGCGATGGCCCCGATCGCATCCCATGTGGAGATTTGCGAGGCTTCGTCGAAGATCACCAGATCGAACTGCGCCTGACCGGGCGGCAGGAATTGCGCCACCGACAGCGGCGACATCAGCACACAGGGCGCCAGCGCCGGGAAATGTTCGGGCATGTCCGAAATCAGGCTGCGGATCGCCACGCTGGGCCGCGTCAGGCCAAGCTGGTGGCGCAGCATTCCCAGTTCGGAATTGCGCGGCACCGCATCGCGCGCGGGCAGGGTGTTGCCGAGGCGGCGCATCACCTCGGCGGGGGCGAGGTCCGCCAAGGCCGCATCGAGCGCGCGGAACCGTTCGATCAGCGCATCGTGCTGCCAATGGGCGAAACCGCGCAGTTCGGGTTCGGCATCCATGGCAAGGCGCACCCACCACGCGGCATAGGCCCGCTCGAACGCGGTTTCGGCGGGCAGGGACAGATCGCCCCGCTCCAGCGCCTCCACCAAGGGGCCGAGGCCTTGGGCTTCGGCCTCGGTGCGGGTGCGGCGCCATTTCAGCCAATCCACGAAGCGCGGGCGCAGGCGTTCCAGCGCATCCAAGAGATCCTCCGCCTCGGCGCCGCCGGGGGCCAGACCGCCAAGGGCGGCAAAGCGCAGGCGGGCCTCCTCGGCGCGGGCATCGGCCTCGGTCAGGCGGGCGATGAGGGGCTGAAGATCGCCGCCGCCCGCCTCCAACAGGGCCGCGCGCCGGGCCGGATCGAGGGCAAGGCCCGCCATGCGCAGCCGCCGTTCGGCCACCAAGAGCGTGTCGGCGGCATCGAGGATCGCGGCAAGGCGAGCCGGATCGCTCGTCTCGCCGTCATGGGGCAGGAGGCCGGGCGCGGCAAGGCGCGTGCGCGCGCGCAGCAATTGGCGCAAGGCGTCCAGATCGCGGGCGGGATCGGCCGTGCCCTCGGCGGCATAGCTTTGCAAGAGCTTGCGCACGCGCCCACGCGCCATGCCGGCAAAGGGCCAGATCTTCCCCTCGGCGCCGCGCCAGTCGAGATCGAGCGTGTCCAGCGGAATATCGGCCAGCCGGTCGTCGGGATAACGCGCGGCCATGGCGCTGCGGGCGCGGCGGGCGGCGTCCAAGGCGGCGGTCAGCGCGGCAAGCTCGCCGCGCGCGGTGTCGGGATCGCGCAGGACGGCTTCGGGAATGGCGGGCGCACCCAGCCGGGCGCGGGCCAGCCGGTCGATCGCGGCGGCGCCAGCGGCGTCCGGTGCCTCGAAGCCGAGGCGCCGGGCGAATTCGGTGCGCGCGGCGCGGCCTTCGCCTTGGGCGGCGCGCAGGGCACGGGCGGCCTCGAGGAAGGCATCTTCCCAGCCGAAGGACCATTCACCCCCGTCCAGCATCGACAAGGGCCCCGCGGGATCGAGATCGGCGACGATGCGGTGCTGCGCCCCCAGCTCGCGCGCCAGATCGCGCAGCGCGCGCCAGCCCTCGGCATCATGGGCGTCCTTATGGGCAAAGCGCAGCGCAAAGCCCGAGCCCCCCGCCGCCACCTTGCCGATGGCCTGAAACACGCTGAACCCCTGCGTGCCGGGGCGGTGAAGCGCGGCGACATAGGCGTTCAGTTGATCGCGGGCGATGCGCAGATCGCCCCCGACGCGCACCCATTCCTCGGGGGCGGCGCGGCTGGCGCGGTCCCATGAACGGCCAAGCTGCGTCAGCACCGATTTGCGGTCGGCCTTGCTCGAATGCAGTTCCAGCACGGCATCGGCCAGCCCGAGCCGTTGCAGGCGGCGATGCACCACATCCAGCGCGGCCGATTTCTCGGCCACGAAAAGGACGGTGCGCCCCCGGCCCAACTGATCGGCGATGATGTTGGTGATGGTCTGGCTCTTGCCGGTGCCGGGCGGGCCGATCAGCACGAAATCGCGCCCTTCGGCGGCGGCCAGAACGGCGGCGAGTTGCGAGCTGTCGGCGGCCAGCGGCGCAAGGATGTCGGTGGGCGCGTGGCGGCGGTCCACATCGGCGGGCTGGGGCATCGGCCCGTCGTCGCGGCGGAACCCTTCGGAGGGGTTGTCGACCAGATGCGCGACGAGAGGGCTTTCGCGCAACTGCTCGGTCCGGTCCACGAGGTCCTTCCACATCAAGAACTTCGCGAAGGAGAAGGTGGAGAGCGCGCAATCCTCCACCACCTCGAAGCCCGGAACGTCGCGCACCCGCTGACGCATGATCTCGAAGATGCGGGGAATGTCGAGGCCGGCGGCGTCGCGCGGCAATTCGCCTTCGAGTTCGGGGATGCGCAGTTCGAAATCGCGCTTCAGCATCTCCAGCAGGGTGAAGTTCAGACGCGCCTCATCCTCGATCAGGCCGAGGCGGAAATCGGAGGTGGCGGCGCGGCGTTCCAGCTTCACCGGCAACAGCAGAAGCGGCGCGCGGCAGATGCGGGCGTCCGCGCCCGCCCGTGTCCAGCGCAGGAAACCTGCGGCCAGGAACAGCGTATTGGTGCCGCCCTCGGACAGATCGCTGCGCGCCTTGCGGTAGAGTTCCGTCAGCCGCGCGGTCATGTCCTTTTCGGTCAGCGGCACGGCCAGTTGGCCGCGGCTGAGCGCCTCGGTCGCCAGATCGCGCAGGGCGCGTTGCGCCTCCTCGGGGGGCAGATCGCGGCCTGCGAGGATATTCTCGTCCTTCAGCGCCAGAAGGCGCAGCTGCGTGCCGCCGGCCAGACGATCCTCGGCGGCGGCGATGTCGGGGCAGGTCAGCGGCACCGCCCCCCGCGTTTCCTTGAAGTTCAGAAGGCGGTTCATCAGCGACAGATCCAGCAGCTTGCGCTGCCAGCGTTCGATCCGGCCAAGGGGGGTGGCGGGCGTTTCGTCCACCACCGCGCCCGGCAGCGCCCCCAGATCGAGGGGGCGGGGCAGGGCGGCGGGCGCGGCCTCGTCGGCGGCGTTCGGATCGGTGTCTTCGGCGGCGCGGTGGCTGGCCATGGGGCGGATGCGCGCGGCGCGGGCGCGGTTGATGTCCACCGCGCAGAGGAAGGCGTGTTCCTGCGCCTCGGCCAGACGGTCGCGCCCGGCCTCAGCGGCTTCGGCAAGGCCGATGGCGGGGCGATGCGTCAGCAGCGTGGTCTCCAGCGGCACGAATTCGCGCAGCGTCGCGGCCTTGCGCACGGCCACGACATCCGGCTCCACCAGCCGTCCGAAATCGCGCGGCATCAGCCAGACGCCGACCCATGCATGGCCTTCGGCAAAGAGGACGGCCGTGTTCAGGCCCGCCGCCTCGAAGGCGGCGGCCAGCAGAAGGCTGCTGTCGAGGCAGGTCGCCAGCCCTTCGGCGGCGATGCGTTCGGGGTCGCGGATCTTCTGGCCGCGCGCCTCGAACGAGGCGGGGGGAACGGCATAGGAAAGGCCCATCCCCGTTGCCGCCGACCAGATCGCCCCCGCCACCATCCACACCCGCGCCGGATCGCCCGAGGCATAGCCGTCCAGCGCGCCGGACCGGCCCGTCGCCTCCAGAAGGCGGGCGGCCTCTTTCAGAAGGCGGGCGATGGCGGGTTGATTGGGCGAGACGAAGGCCGCGACCAGCGTTTCCATTTCCGCAAGGCCGCCCCATTCGTCGCGGGCCAGCATCTCGATCGGGTGGGTTTGGGTGAGGTCCGCCTGCCCCTCGGCGGTGATGCGAAGCGAGAGGCGGCCGATCTCCGCCTCGTTCAGCCCGCCGAGGATCGCAGGGTCGAGGGGGGTTTCCAGATCGGCGATCTCGATGCGGGCGCCGGGGGCGATGCGGTCGATGCGCCATGTGCGCGGGCGCAGGATCGGCGGATCGGCGGTCAGCGTCAGGGCCACGCCCTCGACGCGGTCCGCGCCGGTGTTTTCCACCGACAGGCCGCGCAGCACCGACACGCCGTTCTGCGCCGAGGCGAAGTTGACCTGCCCCGCCGGTGCCAGCGTCACGGCCAGCGTGGAGGGAAGGGGGGCGTCGGGCAGGTCGGTCATCGGGGTCTTTCGGGGAGCGGTGAAGGGGGCGGTCCTGCCGAAGGGGGGGCGGGATGCGGGGGGACGGGAGGGGCGCGCGTTCAGCGCAGGGCGGCCGGACAGGGACCGCGCGCGGCATGGCCGCCATCCGCGGCCGCGGACGGTCCGGGCCGAGGATCGACGGAGGATGAGAGCCGAAACGCCAAGAAGCACCGGGGTCCATGTTGCCGGGGCACTATCGGAAGAATGGCGTCCGGCCACAAGGGAATTCGCGCGCCTCCATGACATTTCGTGTCATGGTTCGGCAAGGGCCCGCCGGTCCGGCATTTGCGGTTGCATGGCCGCGCGCCCCGCGCCATCGTCCGCCCCAAGGGGGAACAGGGATGAGCGCATTTTCACTCTCGGGCCGCAGGGCCCTCGTCACCGGCGCGAATGCCGGGATCGGACAGGCGATCGCGGTGGCGCTGGCGCGTGCGGGGGCCGAGGTCGTCTGCACCGGGCGGCGCAGTTGCGACGAGACGGTGGCCATGATCGTCGATGCCGGGGGCCGCGCCCATGACCAGCGCGCCGATTTCGCCGATCCGATGGCGGGGGCGGCGCTGTTCGACGGTGCGCCGGTCGATATCCTCGTGAACAATGCCGGCATCATCCGCCGCGCCGACAGCACCGATTTCACCGAGGCCGATTGGGATGCGGTGATGGATGTGAACCTGAAGGCGGTGTTCTTCACCAGTCAGGCCTTTGCGCGGGCGGTGATCGCGCGGGGCGGGGCGGGCAAGATCGTCAACATCGCCTCGCTCCTGTCGTTTCAGGGCGGGATCCGCGTTCCGTCCTATACGGCGGCCAAGCATGGCGTGGCGGGGCTGACGAAGATCCTCGCCAACGAATGGGCCGGGCAGGGCATCAACGTGAACGCCATCGCCCCCGGCTATATCGCCACCGCCAATACCGAGGCGCTGCGGGCCGATCCCGACCGCTCCCGCGCGATTCTAGAGCGTATTCCCGCAGGTCGCTGGGGCCGCCCGGAGGACATCGCCGAAAGCGCGGTTTTCCTGGCCGCGCCCGCGTCGGACTATGTCTCGGGGGCGGTGCTGAACGTCGATGGCGGCTGGATGGCGCGCTGAGGGCGCCCGGCGCTTGACCCCGCGCGCCGGAGCCGTGAAGGTCGGCGCAGCGAAATCGCGCCCGGTGGGCGCGCGGCCGGGGCATGGCGCCCGCGGCCGGTTGAGGAGGAAGACGACCCCATGAAGATCCTATCCATCGGCGAGTGCATGATCGAGCTGGCCGGAACAGGCACGCCCGAACAGTGGCGCAGCGGCTTTGCGGGCGACACGTTCAACACCGCATGGCACCTGCGCCGCCAGCTTCCGGCCGACTGGGTGGTGGAATACTTCACCAGCGTCGGCCGCGACCCGCGTTCGGAGGCGATGCTGGCCTTCATGGCCGCGGCGGGGCTGGAGACGGGGCAGATCCTGCGCCATCCGACCCGCGTTCCGGGCCTCTATATGATCGATCTGGACGGGGGGGAGCGCAGCTTCACCTATTGGCGCGACAATTCGGCCGCGCGCTGCCTTGCCGACGATGCCGAGGCGCTGAACGCCGCGATCGGCGGGGCGGATGTCGTCTATGTCTCCGGGATCACGCTCGCGATCCTGCCCGAAGCGGGGCTGCGCACCCTTCTGGACGCGCTGGATGCCGCGCCGGGGCATGTGGTGTTCGATCCGAACCTGCGCCCGCGCCTCTGGGCCTCGGCCGAACGCATGTGCGCCGTCATCACCGAGGCGGCGTCCCGCGCCCGCACCGTCCTGCCCAGCTTCGACGACGAGGCGTCGTTCTTCGGCGATGCCACCCCCGAGGCGACGGCGGACCGTTACCTCGCGCTCGGCGCGCAGGAGGTGCTGGTGAAGAATGGCGGCGGCGCGATGATCCTTGCCACCCCCGAGGGGCGGCAGTCGATCGCGGGGCTGGAGCGGCTGGCCCCGGTGGATACGACCGGCGCGGGCGACAGCTTCAACGCGGGGTATCTGGCCGCGCGCCTGACGGGCGCCTCGGCCGAAGAGGCGGCTCGCAAGGGCCATGCCGTCGCAAGCCGCGTGGTGATGGGGCACGGCGCACTCGTCGCGGTGTGACGGCGCGGCCTAGCCCCTTTCGGGGGGCGGGCCGTTTCCGGGGCGGCCGCCGGGGGGCGGCTCGGGCGGCATCGCGGCCGCGTCGCAGATGCCGTCCGCATCCTCCAGCGTGCAGCCCGTCTCGGCGACATGGCATCCGAGGATCGCGTTCGACCCGGCCGTGCCCGCATAATAGCGGTAGCCCTTGCCCGCGAGGTCGATGCCGTTGCACGCATCGAGCTGGTCCACCAGATCGTCGCGATGGGCCATGATCGGCAGCCCGTCCATCGCGATGCCGATCTGCACGTCCTGCGTATCGAGCGCGGCCGTCGCGCCGGGCGCATCGTCCAGGCAATCGGTCACGGCGTGGTAGTGATAGCCGACATGCGGGTTCACATGGCCGCCGCAATCGTCGAAGGGCGCGATCGTATGGGCGCCTAGGATATTCTCCAGCGGGGCCGGGCCATCGAGGCGGATGCCGTTCCACGCAAGGCCCGCACCGGACAGCGCGGTCGGTTCGGGGCGGTCGGCCATCACCGGCGTCAGCGGGATCACATAGGTGATGGCGGTGTCGTCCGGCAGATAGTCGGGCAGGCACTGCACGCAGTAATTGTTGTATTCGGGATCGACATCGGGGCGGGCGGCGGCTTCGCATGCCTCCAGCGTGCCGGTGAAGCGCACGGCCCCGGTGTCGGGATCGAAGAGCTGCCATTCGGTATCGCCGTAAAGTTCGGCAAGGCGGGCGATGAAGGCGCCGTCCACATCCTCGGCCTTGCCGTCCACGAACCAGATGCCGCCCTTGTCCGCGCCGTCGGTGATCTGGGTCGGGCACCACGGGCCGGGGGTATAGGCCTTGGGATCGGGCTTCACCGTGATCCGGAAACAGGTGGTCTGGGTGCCGCCCGACAGGGTGCAATCGACCTGTTCGGGGCCAGAGACGATCTGCGCCTCGGAAAAGAACGCGGCGATGGCCTGCATCGGATCGTCATGGGCAAGCGCGGGCATCGCCGCAAGCGCCCCGAGGCAGGTGGCGGCGGCAAGATGGCGAGGGTCGCGCATGGGGCAGGCTCCTGTTCCGATCGGTTCCGGTCATTCTTGCATCTTACGCAGGAACGGGAAGCATCTGTCGCAACCTGCGGCAGAATGCCCTACGGATGGGCCAATTCTTCGGCCAGATCGGCGCAGAGGTCGGCCATGCGCTGCGGATCGCTTTCCCGCTGGGCCTGAATCTTCAGGCCGAAGATATAGGTCTGGAT
Organism: Falsirhodobacter algicola; assembly: GCF_018279165.1. Taxonomy (GTDB): domain Bacteria; phylum Pseudomonadota; class Alphaproteobacteria; order Rhodobacterales; family Rhodobacteraceae; genus Falsirhodobacter; species Falsirhodobacter algicola. The sequence continues at coordinate 104,759 of NZ_CP047291.1, forward strand.
GCGGCGGGCGATGCGGCCCCGGTCGCTGCCGGGCGGCAGTTCGCCCAAATCGACGGCGCGGCCGATCGCCTCGGCCAGCACATCCTCGATCCGGTCCAGATGGGCGATGACGAAGGCCTGAAGCGTGCCGTCGCGCGGCACTTCGAGAAGGCTTTTCACCAGCATGCAGGCCGTGGAGGGACGGTCCGCCGGGTCCAGCACGGCCAGCCCCAGAAGATGCTGGCGCAAAGCCGCGAGCGGCTGCGGGGCGGCCGCGATGAGGCCGCGCAACTCCGCCTCCATCCGCGCGGCATAGCGGTCGACGGCGGCGCGGAACAGGCCTTCCTTGCTTTGGAACGCGGCATAGATGGAGCCGGGGCGCATCGCGAGAACCCCCTCCAGATCCTTGAGCGAGGTCGCATGATAGCCCTTGGCCCAGAAGAGCCGCATCGCAGCTTCCAGCGCGTCGTCCCTATCGAATGTTGCCATGCGTGCCATGAGGGGCAGTTTACTCCGAAGCGCGGGCCTTGGACAACCGCATCACGAATAGTTGTTGAGCGGTTGCTCAAGAAAAGACTTGAGCGATCGCTCAAGAAAGTCCACCCTCTGTCCGAACGCATGAAACCGGAAGGAAACGACATGACGAAGTTCGCCACGTTCGACGAAACGAATGCCCCCGAGAAGTCGGTCCCGCTGATCCAGAAATCGAAGGCCGCCTTCGGCCGTCTGCCGGGCCTGCATTCGGTCATGGCGCAATCGCCGGCGCTGCTGGACGGGTATCAGGTGCTGCACCGCCTGTTCGCCGAAGAAACGACCTTCGACGCCGAGGAAAAGACCGTCGTCTGGCAGGCGATCAACGTCGCGCATGAATGCCACTACTGCGTTCCGGCCCATACCGGCATCGCAAAGGCGATGAAGGTCAGCGACGACATCTCCAACGCGCTGCGCGACGAGACGCCGCTGCCGACGCCGAAGCTGGAGGCGCTGCGCACCTTCACGCTGGTGATGCTGGACAGCCGTGGCCGCCCGACCGAAGAGCAGCTGCAAGCGTTCTACGACGCCGGTTACGGTGAAACGCAGGTGCTGGAGATCATCCTCGGCCTCGCGCAGAAGGTGATGAGCAACTACACCAACCACCTTGCCGACACGGATGTCGATGCGCCGATGAAGGCCTTCGACTGGACGCCGAAATCCAAGCGCTGATCGCGCGGGGTCTGCGGGGCGGTTGCCGCCCCGCAGATTTTCGTCAGACCAGATCGGCCGGCAGCAGCGCGGCCGGCAGGTTCTGATAGCAGACCGGACGCAGGAAGCGCCGGATCGACAGCGTCCCGACCGAGGTCGCGCCGAAATTGGTGCTGGCCGGATAGGGACCGCCATGCACCATCGTGTCCGACACCTCCACCCCGGTGGGGAAGCCGTTGGCCAGAACCCGGCCCGCCATCGCTTCGAGCACGGGCATGAGCGGACGCGCCATCTCCACATCGCCATCATCGAGTTGCAGCGTCGCGGTCAGCTGACCGACGAAGCTGCGGGCGATCTCCAGCATCTGATCGGCGTCGCGCACGCGGATCACGAGGCCGAGGGGGCCGAACACTTCTTCGGCCAGCGCATGATCGGCCAGCCAGTCGGCCGCCGTCACCTCGAAGAGGTGCGGACGCGCGGTGCGGCCTTCGGCGGTGTCGGCAAGGCGCGTGGCGACGCCCGCCGCCGAACCGACGCGCTTTGCGCCGTCATGGAAGGCGGTCGCCATGCCGTCGGTCAGCATCACCTGCGCCGGAACGGCGGCCAGCGCCTTTTCGGCGGCATCGACGAAGGCATCGGCCTCCGGCCCGTCGATCACGATGGCGATGCCGGGATTGGTGCAGAACTGGCCCGCGCCCATCGCAAGGCTGGCGGCCCAGCCCGCACCGATCGCCGCGCCGCGGGCCGCGCAGGCCTCGGGCAGGACGAACATCGGGTTGACGCTGCCCAGCTCGCCGAAGAACGGGATCGGTTCGGGGCGCGCGGCGCAGAGGTTGAACAGTGCCCGACCGCCGGTCAGGCTGCCGGTGAAGCCGACGGCCTTGATGCGCGGATCGGTGACCAGCGCCTCGCCGACATCGCGGCGGCCGCCCTGCACGAGGCTGAAGATGCCCGGATCCATGCCGAGCGCCTCGATCGCGGCGACGACGGCATCGCCCACGATCTCCCCGGTGCCGGGATGGGCGCTGTGGCCCTTCACGACGACGGGGCAGCCGGCGGCCAGCGCCGCAGCGGTGTCGCCCCCCGCCACCGAGAAGGCGAGCGGGAAGTTCGACGCGCCGAACACCGCCACCGGACCGACGGGACGCTGCATCATGCGCAGGTCCGGGCGGGGCAGGGGCGCGCGGTCCGGCAGGGCCGGATCATGGCGGCGGTCCAGATAATCGCCCGCACGAATGTGCGATGCAAAGAGGCGCAGTTGCCCCGTGGTGCGCGCCCGTTCGCCCTGAAGGCGGGCGGGGGGCAGGCCGGTTTCGGCGCTGCCGCAGGCGGTGATCGCATCGCCCCGCGCGTCGATCTGATCGGCGATCGCCTCCAGAAGGGCGGCGCGCTGCTCGCGGGTGGTGGCGGCGAAACCTTGGGCGGCGGCCTTGGCGGCGGCGCAGGCCTCGTCCACCAGCGCGGGCGTTCCGACCGAGAAATCGGCCCCCGGCCCTTCGGCCGGAGAGGAACGGAACGTCGCCTCGGTGGAGCGGCGCTGGCCGGCGATCAGATGGGCACCGTGGAATTCATAGCTCATGTTCAGCGTCCCGTCCGTTCGCGCCATTCGGCATATTTCGTGAGGCTTTCGTCGTCGGTGGCCGGATAGAGGCCGATGATCCCGGCGCCGTTCTGCACCTGCTCCAGCACGAAGTCCTCGAAGGATTCCATGCCGGTGCATTCCTCGGCGATCTCGTCGGCGAGGTGGGCGGGGATGACCATCACGCCATCGCCGTCACCCAGCATCACATCGCCCGGAAAGACCGGCGCATCGCCGCAGGAGATGGGAACGTTGATCTCGATCGCTTCGTGCAGCGTCAGGTTGGTCGGGGCCGAGGGACGGGCGAAATAGGCCGGCATGTCCAGCTCGGCGATGCCCGCCGCGTCGCGTACGCCGCCATCCGACACGACACCCGCCGCGCCGCGTTTGGCCAGACGCGTGATCAGAATCGAACCGGCGGTGGCCGCGCGGCTGTCCTTGCGCGCATCCATCACCAGCACCTGACCGGGGGGGCAGGTTTCGATCGCGACGCGCTGCTTGTGGCCACGATCGCGGAAGGCGGTGATGGGGTTGCGATCTTCGCGCGCGGGAATGTAGCGCAGGGTGAAGGCCTGGCCGACCATCGTCACCGGCTTCCGCTCCACCGGGACGACGCCCTGCACGAACTGATTGCGCAGCCCCCGCTTGTAGAGCGCGGTGGCGACGGAGGCGGTAGACACCTTCATCAGCTTCGCGCGGGTTTCGTCGGACAAGATGTAATCGGACATGTCTAGCATCCTCGAATGAGGCTCCCTTGAGGCGGACAATGTGTGATGCGTCGCCCGCCGGTGCCGCAGGGGCCCGGCGGGTGCGCGCGGATCAGTGGTCGCGGGCGGCGCGGCGGCCGCGCACGGCACCAAGGATCGACAGGCCCCAGATCAGCAGCACGCAGATCCCGAGACCGGCCGCGATCGGGCGTTCGAAGAAGGCCAGCAGGTCGCCGTTCGATTTGATCATGGAGGTCATGAACATCCGCTCGAACATCGGGCCGAGCACGAGGCCGAGGATGATCGGCGCCACGGGGAAGCCGTTCTCCTCCATCAGCCAGCCCAGAAGGCCGATCGCCAGCATGATGATGATCCCGAAGACCGAGTTGGTCATGGCGAAGGCGCCGACGATGCACAGGCTCATCACGATGGGCAGCAGCACGCGCGGCGGCACGCGCAGCACCTGCTTGGCCGCCTTCACGGCCGTCCAGCCGAGCGGCACCATCATCAGCGTCGTCACGATGAAGATCATGAACACGGCATAGATCAGCTGCGGGTTCTGGATGAACACGGTCGGCCCCGGATTCATGCCCTTCATATAGAGCACGCCGATCACGATCGCGGTCACGCTGTCGCCCGGAATCCCGAAGACGAGCGCCGGGATCCACGAGCCGCCGACCGCGGCGTTGTTCGCAGCCGAGGCATCGACCAGCCCTTCGACATGGCCGGTGCCGTATTTCTGCGGCGTGCGCGAAAAGCGTTTGGACACCGCATAGGACATCCATGCCGCGATGTCGGCCCCCGCGCCCGGCAGCGCGCCGATCAGCACACCCATGAGCGAGCCGCGGGCGATGTTCTTGGGATGGCGGCGCACGATGCCGCCCACGCCCTTGAACAGCGGGCCGTTATAGGGGGGCATGTCGACGGTGGTGCTCTTGGCGTGCAGGCGGATGACGCCGCGCATCACCTCGGCCAAGGCGAAGAGACCGATCATCGCCGGAATGAACTCGATCCCGGCCAGAAGATCCTGCTGCCCGAAGGTGAAGCGCGGAACGCCCGTCGTCGGATCGAGGCCGACGGTGGCCAGCGTCAGACCGATCAGCAGCGCAATCCCGGCCTTCAGCGGATCGCCCGAAGACACGAAGATGGCGCAGGAGAGGCCGAGCGTCGCCAGCCAGAAATATTCGTACGAGGTGAAGCGCAGCGCGAATTCCGCCAGCATGGGCGCGGCCACGATCAAGACGCCGATCCCGATCAGACCGCCGATGCAGGAGACGATCAGGTTCGTGCCGAGCGCCTCGTTCAGGCGGCCCTGCAGGGTCAGCCGGTAGCTGTCCTCCACATAGGCGGCGGAGGCGGGGGTGCCGGGAATGCGCAGCAGCGCGCCCGGAATGTCGCCGGCGAAGATCGCCATGCCGCTGGCCGACACGATGGCGGCCAGTGCGGGGATCGGATCCATGAAGAAGGTGAGCGGCACCAAGAGCGCGACCGCCATCGTGGCCGTCAGGCCGGGCATCGCGCCGACGAACATGCCGAACGCCCCCGCCAGCAGCGCCGTCAGCAGCACCTGCGGATCGAGGACGAGCTGCAACGCCTGAAGGATGATGTCGAAGCTGGCCATATCAGAGCACTCCGTCGAGGAAGCCGCGGGGCAGGGGAACACGCAGAAGGCCCGCGAACAGCCACCAGCACGCCAGAGTGGTGCCGATCGCCAGCACCACCGCCACCCAAGGCCGCAGACGCAGCGTCAGGAACAGCACGCTGAGCGCGACGATGGACACGGGCAGATAGCCGATGCGCGGCGTCAGCCAGATATGGGCCGCCACGTTGCCGATCACGGCCAGAAGCGCCGGGGCGCCCCCGTCCTTCAGATCGGCCTGAAGCGCCAGAAGGGGCCCACCGGCGGTGCGCCGGGCGCGCAGGTCGCGCAGCACCAGCATCACCCCCGCGATCATGAAGCCGACCGCCAGAATCGACGGCAGCAGCGCCGCGCCATAGGGCTGGCCGCCGAAGCTCGGGAAATGCGCGGCCTGCCAGAACATGACAGCGCCGAGGCATAGGAAAAAACCGCCCAGAAGGGCGTCGGTGATCTTCATGGATCCCCCCGGAATGTGTCAGGCCGGCCGAAGCGGAACGCCCCGGCCGGACATGGGCGCTTAGCCTTGGATCAGGCCTGCGGCGGCCATGGTCTTGGCCAGTTGCTCATCGGCTTCGGCCATCATCTGCTCGTGCGCCTGCGGGTCGAGATAGGTGATGTTGAACCCGCGGCCGTTCATGAAGTCCACGAATTCGGGATCGACCGCGATCTCGGCCAGGGCGGCGGCAACCTTGTCGGCGGCCTCCTGCGGCATGTCCTTGGGGCCGCACACGCCGCGCCACGTCGCCAGCGAGAAATCGCCCGCGTCGCTTTCGATCAGCGTCGGCACGTCGGGATGGCTGCTGGCGCGTTCGGAGCCCATCAGCGCCACGTTCACGGCGCGGCCCGCATCGACCATCGCCTTCGTTTCGCCCAGCGACACGGTCACGATGTCGATCCCGCCGGCGATCAGGTCCTGCATGGCCGGGGCCGAGCCTTCGGACGGCACCCAAGTGACATGGTTGCCCTCGAGCCCCAGCGATTGCAGCCAACCGACGAGCGCGAGGTGCCAGATGCCGCCCTGCGAGGTGCCGGACGCCTTGAACGTGCCCGGTTTGGAGGTGCGGATCGCCTCGGTCAGGCTGGCGATGTCGGTGTAGTCCGACCGCGAGGAGACGGTGATCGCCGGGCTGTCGGCGTTCATCAGACCGAGCGGGGTGTAATCCTCGTAGGTCAGCTGCGTCAGGCCGAGGTGGTGCATCATCGCGATCTCCACCGTGACGAGGCCCAGCGTATAGCCGTCGGCCGGGGCGGTGGCGATGGCCGAATGGCCGATCACGCCGGCGCCGCCCGTGCGGTTCACCACGTTGAAGGGCTGGCCGAGGCGACGCTCCAGCAGGGCCGAGATGATGCGGCCGCAGGCATCGCTGCCGCCGCCCGCGCCCCACGGCACGATCATCGTGACGGGACGGGTCGGGTAATCGGCCGCCCATGCCGGGGCCGAGACGAGGGCCATGGCCGACGTCGCGGCGGCCCCCTTCAGCAGACCGCGACGGGTCAGGCTTGCGAAATCAGTCATGGTATCCTCCCACAAAAGAACAGGTCCGCATCGGGACCGATGGTACGAACAGCGGCCTCACACCCGATGCCCGTCAGTCGAATCGCCCGGCCTCCCCCGAGCGTGGACACGATAAGGCCCGGCTTTCGCCGAGAGCCGTTACCGATTTGTCATGATTTGTAAGATCGCTGGCTTGATGTGTCAAGATTGTTCATTTACACCCCAAGGCCACCACAAGGCGGAGGAGGCTCGACGGTGGCACAGCACGATCTCAGTGTCGCGATTACAGGGGCAGGGGCAATCAGCGAATTTCACCTCAAGGGGTGGCAGGCCCAGCATGGCGTGACGCTTGCGGCCATCTGCGATCCCGACCGCGCCAAGGCGCAGGCCCAGGCCGATCGCTTCGGCATTCCGCAGGTCTTCACCGACATGGCCGAGATGCTGGACGCCGTGCGCCCGGATGCGGTGGACATCATCACCCCCGTGGCGAGCCATGCCCCGCTGGTGCGTCAGGCCGCCGATCGCGGCGTGCATGTGATGTGCCAAAAGCCGATGACCCCGACCGTCGCCGAGGCCGAGGCCCTGATCGCCGATGTCGGCGAGCGTGTGCGCTTCATGGTCCATGAGAACTACCGCTATCGCCCGCATTACGCCGAACTCGCCCGCCGGATGGCGGATGGCGAGGTGGGCCGCCTGCGCCATGCGCGGCTGACGGTGCGCGCCTCGGCAGTGCTGGATTATCCGGGCCGCACGCCGTTCCTGCTCAACCGGCAGCCCTATCTGGCCGATTTCCGCCGCCTTCTGGTGTTCGAGGTGCTGATCCACCATCTCGATGCGCTGCGCGCGATCCTCGGCGAGATGGAGGTGGTCAGCGCCACGCTCGACCGGATGAACCCCGCCCTTGCGGGCGAGGATGTCGCCTTGATCCAACTGCGCTCGGCCGATGGGGCGCTGGTGGTGATCGATGCCGACATCGCGGCCCCCGGCCATCCGCCGCTGCCCGCCGACCGGCTGGAACTCTTGGGCGAGGCCGATACCGTCATCTACGACCGCGACCGCATCACCCGCCTGTCCAGCCCCGAGGACGTGTCGCTGCACGATCTGACGGCGAACTATCAGGCGTGCTTCACCGGGGCCGTCACCGATTTCGTCGAGGGGCTGCGCACCGGGCGTCCGTTCCAGACCGATCGTCTGGACAACCTGCGCACCCTGAAGCTAATGGAGGGGATCTATCGCGCGGCGGGCGTGGAGATTTGATCCAGAAGGCACGGGAGATCAACAGTTTGAACGGGAGCGGACGTCCGACACTGGCGGATCAGGTTTACGATCAGCTTCTGGGTCAGATCACCGATGAGACCTATGCCGTTCACGCGCGCCTGCCCAACGAGGATGCACTGGCCCATGCCTTCGGGGTGTCGCGGCCGGTGATCCGCAGCGCGCTGGCGCGGCTGCGCACCGACGGCATCATCCAGTCGCGGCGCGGTTCGGGCAGCTATGTGACGCGCCGCCCGGACCGGCAGGTCATCAGCTTCGTGCCGCTCGGCTCCATCTCCGACATCCAGAAATGCTACGAGTTCCGCATCGATCTTGAGGGGGCGGCCGCCGCATGGGCCGCCCGCCGCCGCGACGATCGCGATCTGGAGCGGATGGAAGAGGCCTATCGCGAGCTGGAGGCGAATTATCAGCAGCGCGAGCCGGGGATCGACGCCGACCAGCGCCTGCACCTCGCCATCGCCGAGGCCAGCAAGAACGGCTTCTTCGTGACGATGCTGCAATCGCTCGGCCCGCAGATCGCGTTCGGGGTGAAGCTGTCGCGATCGCTCACGATGCTGGGGGTGCCGCTGCGGCAGGAAACGGTGCTGGCCGAACATCGCGCCGTCGTGGCGGCGATCCGCGACCGCGATCCGGTCACGGCGGAGCGGGCGATGCGCGATCACATCTCGGCGGCGAAGAACCGCATGTTCGTCGGCGAAGAATAGGGCGGCCCACCGGGCCGCCCCCCACGATCAGTAGTTCCACATCGTCCCGTCTTCCAGCCGCACCACGGGGTGGCTGCCGGGGACGTAGTCGTAACGGGCCGCCTTGGATTCGTCGAAATCGACGCCAAGGCCGGGGGCATCGCTGACCCAGACCATGCCATTCTCCATCCGATGTTCGGACGGGAACAGCGCGTCGCATTCCGGCGTGCCCAGCACCAGATATTCCTGCACCCCGAAATTGGGCGCCCACGCGTTCAGATGCGCCTGCGCCGCCATGCAGATCGGCGAATGGCTGGGCGCGCCGTGGAAGCCCGTGCGCACATGGTGCAGACCCGCCAGATCCACGATCCGCCGCACCGGGGTGATCCCGCCGGCATAGGTGACGGCGACGCGGATGAAGTCGATCAACTCCTGCTCGATCAGGCGGTTGCAGTCGTAGATGGAGTTGAACACCTCGCCGATGGCGATGGGCACGGTGGAATGCTGGCGGATCAGGCGCAGGGCGTCCTGATCCTCGGCCGGGGTCGGGTCTTCGAGCCAGTAGAGATCCACCGGCTCCACCGCGCGGGCGAAGGCGGCCGCTTCGCGCGGCAGCAGGCGGTGATGCACGTCGTGCAGGATCTTCAGCTCCGGGCCGAACCGCTCGCGGATGCGTTCCAGCGCGCCGGGCATATAGCGCATGTAGCGATCGGTGTCCCACACCTCCACCTTCGGGCGGATGCCGGTGTAATCGGTGATGTGGTTGAGGTTGTCACCCTTCGCCTCCGGCACGGCATAGCCCTTGGGCATGCCGGGAATGCCGCATTGCACCCGCACCGCCTTGTAGCCCTGTTCGACATAGAAAGCGACGGAGTCCATCAGATCCTCGAGGTCGGCGCCGGTGGCATGGGCATAGACCATCGCGCCCTCGCGGCTCTTGCCGCCCAGAAGCTGATAGACGGGCAGGTTCGCCAGCTTGCCCTTGATGTCCCACAGCGCCATGTCGATGGCCCCGAAGGCGGCGGTGGCGATCGGACCGCGCCGGAAATAGGCCCCGCGGTAGAAATACTGCCAGATATCCTCGCTGTTGCGGGGGTCCATGCCGATCAGGTTCGGCACGAGGTAATCCTGCAGATACTGCGCGGGCAGCGTTTCGCGGTTGTTCAGCGTGGCATCGCCCAGCCCGTAGATGCCCTGATCGGTCATGATCTTGAGCGTGACGTAGTTCTTCTTCGGCCCGCCGACAAAGACCTTCGCATCGGTGATTTTCATGGGGTCCTCCTCCCTTCAGATCTGCTTAGCCGAGTGCCGAGACATCCACCCATGCCTCGTTCCGGCGGATGACGTCGATGATCTGCTGATGCACCGCGCCGTCGCGGAAGGTGGGATAGGGGGGCACCTCCTCGCCGCGGATGTCGCGCAGGAATTCGCGGGCAAGGATGTGCCAGCACTGCTCCGTCTCTCCGGCGACATCGGGGATGGCGGCGGCGATGTCATCCGGCAGCGGCACTTCGCGCCAGCCCGTCCCGTCATGCAGATGCAGCGCGCCGCTGCCGTAATGGCCCTTGAGGTAGATCGCGCCCGTGTCGCCGTAAAAGACGATGTGATCGTCCTGAAACCGCGGGACGAGGCCGCCATGCCGGAACATCGCCGAGACGGGCCGTTCGGCCAGCGGGCTTTGGATGCGGGCGAGCACCGTATAGGACCATTCGACATCGCTTTCGCCCCAAGCGAGGTTCGGATCGTCCAGATCCTTGGGGATGAAATTGCGCCGGGTGGCGAAGTTGTGCACACCCTCCACGATCGGGGCGCGGCCCAGATCGTCGCGCACATCGCCCGCGACGGACAGGATGCGATCGCCCAGCACCGCCGTCACGATCGACAGCGTATGGGTGAAGTTGTTGTTCAGCCGCCCGCCGCCATCGGCCGCCCGGTGCGACCAGCCGAAGGGGATGTTCCGTTCGAGGTTGAAATGCGAGATGCACTCCACCTCGGTCGGGGCGCCGATCGCGCCCTCCGCGATCAGGCGCTGCGCGTGCAGGATGCTGGGGGTGTAGCGGAAGCTGGCGGCATAGGCGGTCTTGATCCCCCGCTCGCGCGCGAGGCGTTCGAGTTCGACCGCGATGGGGCCGGTGGTGGTCATCGGCTTGTCGCAGAAGACATGGGCCCCGGCGGCGATGGCGGCGCGGATCTGCGCATCATGCGCCCCGCCGGGCGTCGCGATGGACACGATGTCGGGCCGGCAGACCTCCAGCGCCTTTTCCCAATCGGTGCCGGCATGGGGGATGCCGAGGCGGGCGGCCACCTCCTCTACGACATGGGGGGTGCGTCCGACGATCCCGACCACGGTCGCGCCGGCGGCCCGGAAGGCGGCGGCATGGCCTTCGCCGGCGAAACCGGTCCCGGCGATCAGGACTTTCAACTCGCGCGTCATTTCAAATGCCTCCTTGTTCGGCAGGTCCACGCGCGGGGATGCCCCCGGCGCGCAGGGGGGCTGGCCGCAGCTTACGCCCGGCCCGGAACTGTTGCAGCGTTGAGAGGACCACGACGAGGAGGCATCCGATGACCACCTTCCCCCTTGTGCAGACGGGTCCGCACATGACCCGGCAGGTCCTGTCGGAACATCCGCAGATCATGATCGTGGCCTTTCGTTTCGAAGCGCCGGGGGCCAGCGGGGCCCTGCACGAACATCCCCATGTCCAAGCGACCTATGTCGAAAGCGGGCGCTTCCTGTTTCATGTGGGGGAGCGCAGCTTCGAGGTGGCGCAGGGCGACAGTTTCGTCGTGCCGGCCGGGGTGGTCCACGGCTGTCGGTGCATCGCGCCAGGCTGTCTGATCGACAGTTTCACCCCCCGCCGCGACGATTTTCTGTGACGGGCGCCGGGTCGTCCCCGCGCCCGCCGTGGCGGATCAGCTGAACAGCATGCCGCCGTTGATGTCGTAGTTCGTGCCCGTGATATAGGCCGAGTCGGCGCAGGCGAGGAACAGCACGAGGTTCGCCACATCCATCGGAACGCCCTGACGCTTCAGCGGAGAGTTGTTCTCCAGCGCGGTGCGGGCCTCGGGTTTGGTGAAGATGTTGTGGAAGTCGGTGTCGATCATCCCCGGGCAGATGCCGTTCACGCGGATGTCCGGGCCGAGTTCCTTGGCCAGCGCGCGCGTCAGCGTCATGATCGTGCCCTTGGAGGCCGCATAGGCCGCGGCACCGGGGCCACCGCCGTCACGACCGGCTTGGCTGGCCATGTTCACGATCGCGCCGCTTTTCATATGCTCGAGCGCGGCTTTCGTGACCATCACCGTGCTGGTGACGTTCAGGTCCATGACCGCGTTCCAATGCTCGAGCGACATTTCGCGGAAGCTCTTGCGGGCGATCAGGCCGCCGCTGTTGTTCACGAGGATGTCCACGCCGCCGAAGGCTTCGACCGTGGCCGCGACGAGGGCATCGACGCCCTCTTGGGTGCACAGGTCGCCCTGCACGGCGATCGCCTTGCCGCCGACCGCTTCGACCTGCGCGACGGTTTCCTTGGCGCCATCGGCGCTGGCGAAGTAGTTGATGGCGACATTCGCACCTTCCTCGGCCAGCCGCACCGCACAGGCGCGGCCGATGTCACGTCCACCACCGGTGATGATCGCGGTTTTTCCTTGGAGTTTCATGTCTTATCCTTCCGTTTGGATCTTTTTGGACGGGGTGCCAGGGTCAAAGGTCTTGGGGACGACGATCCGGAAATCGTTCTCCTCCGAGTCCGTGAAATAGAGTTCGCAATCGTAACCCTGGTCGTCGAGGAAGCTGAAGATGCGCCGCGGCTCCTCCAGCCGATAGGGGACCAGCAGCGTCGCGATGCGGTGCCGCGTGGCCTTGGGGAAGCGGGCGTTCAGGCAGGTGCTGACGGGCAGCCCTTCGTAATCCTTGGGATCCACGCCGGGGAAGCCCGTCTCTTGGCTCAGCTCCGCCGGGCCGGCTTCGGACCACAGGAACTGACCGTAGAAGCCCGCCTTCTCGCCGGTATAGCGGAAGCTGTTCTCGCCCAGCGTATAGGGGGCGTTGGCGTGCAGCCGCCAGTCGACGGACACCGGGCTGTCGGCGTCGATGGAATCCACGATCACGAAGTAGGAGTTGCGGATGAAGTACACCTCCCGCTCCACCGACCGCAGTTCGGGCGTCAGCGAGCTGTAGGCCGCCGCCGCGTCGCCGCGGATGTAGATGTGATCGGCCCGTTCCTCGGCGGTGACGATGCGCCCGCTGGAGCGGATCGCTCGCGCCTTGTCCTTGCCCGCATACTGACCGTTGCCGTTGATCAGCACGGCGTTCTTCGACACGGTCTGACGCCGCCACACTTGGTGCATGGAGGAGTTGAACGCCACGTAATAGCCCGACTGGATCGCGAGATCCTCGCCGAAGGCGGCCATGCAGAAGGCGTTCTGGTCGCCATGGCTGTGGCTGACCGAACCATAGGGCGAGGATTTGAACACGAACTGGATATGCTCGTCCGGTTTGTGCATCGCGTGCTGGATGCCGACCCAGCCGATCCCGCGGAAATGGCGCATCCCGCCTTCGGGGGGCGTCGCCTCCACTTCGGGATAATCGGTGCGGAACGCCATCTCGTCGAAGTTCGTGTCCCACCAGCCCCAGTTGTAGAAGGCGCCTTCGGTGCCGGGGTTCAGGCGAAGGTTTTCCTCGCAGTACCACTGATACGCGCCGTTGCCGGTGACGCCGGCATATTGGCGCAGGTTTAGGCCGGTCTTGATGCAGGGCAGATCGCCTTGCGTGCTGTCATCGCCGAAGGTGGCGCGGCGGGTGTTCGGCGCCTTGCAGAACAGCGGGAAATCGCCCGTGTTCTGGAAGAACGGACGGCGGTAGAGGTCGATCCCCGTCCACGATTTCAGCCGGTTCGCCGCGTCGATGAGGAAGGCCATCCCCATCATCCAGTAGTTCGTACCCTCGGCCCAGCCCCCGTCATTGTCGCCCCACGGCGAATAGACGTTGAACAGGAACTCCACGCAGTAATCGAGCCATGCGCGCACTTCGGCATCGTCCTCGCGCATCAGGGCGATGCAGGCGGGCACGATCGTCAACGAGACGGAGCGGACGGCGTGGCTGTCATAGGGGAAGAGGTGGATCTTGGCGTTGCGCATCGCGTGATCGGCGATGTCGCGCGTCCGCTCGCGCAGGGCGGCGCGGACCGTCTCACGCTCGGCATCGTCCAGATCGTCGTGCAGCCAGTCATAGCCCCAAGCCAGCGCGTTCGTCACGCGGTAGGCCCATTCGTCGGTATAGGCGCGCGAGGTGACGCCCATCGGGTTCCACGAGGCGACTTCCAGAAGCTGCGCCTTGGCCCGTTCCAGCATGGCGGCATCGCCCGTCACCTTGGCGGCGATGGACAGATGGCGGATCGCGTACCAGACTTCCTGAAGCTGGATATAGGTCGCGCGCCAGACGGCCGCCGTGCGGCGATGGTCGGGATAGCCGGCCGGTTCGGTCACGACGGGCGTGTCCATCCACGGCAGGACGGATTTCTCGTAGAAGTTGGACCAGCCGCAATGGGACGGATCGTCCTTCACGCCGGCGCGGAACGCCTCCAGACGCTCGGGATCGAGCCAGAGACGCGGATGCGCCATCGTGCAGCCGTCATAGCGGCCCGCGCGCGGGGCCAGCGGCGTTTCGGGCAGGCCCTCCGCGAGCGTGAAGGCGCGGCTCGTGCTCCAGCCGGTGATGGGGGTGCCGGCGGCGTCGCACTGCGCATAGCTCCAGTGCCACTGGCCGGGGGGCAGTGCCACGTCCGGGGTGAAGAAGTTCAGCGGAATGCCGGAAAAGACCAGCGTGTTCCCCTTGGGATAGCCCGGATCCTGCGACAGGCGCAGCGTATAGAGCGCGTCATCCTCGATCACCGGAAGCCATGTGAAACGAGGCGGGTTCTCGGCGATCTCGGTGGTGTCCGTCGGGCTGTAGCGGATGGTCAGGCCACCGGCCTTCGGCTCGTCGATCGGCGGGAGGGCGGGGCGGGTGAGGGTCTCCGTGGACATCGGGCAGCTTTCTCGCAGTGCGTTCAGAAGCGGTGAGGGGCGCGGCTGCGCGCGCCCCCCTGGCATATGGGGTCGTTATTTGTACTGGCGTTCGTAGGCGGTGTTCATCACCTCGATGACCTTGTCATAGCCCATGCGGTTCAAGGTGCGCATGTAGTCGTCCCAGTCGGCTTTGACATCCCCCGTACCGAGCACCCATGCCTGCTGGCGTTCCAGCATGTAGGTGCGCAGCGACGGCCAGTAACGGTCGTAGATCGCCTGTTCTTCCTGGTTGAAGGACACGCCGAGGAACTGGTCGATCAGCAGGTCGTTCGCGGCATAGAGAGCGATGCCCTCCTTCGCCTCGGGCGAGGTCCACTGGTCTTCGTAGTTGTAGTCCATCCAGTAGCCGCGCGGGATCTGGGCCCCTTCGAGATACATCTGGCTGTTGACCGGGCTGTCGGAGTTCAGAACCTCCGGCTTGAAGGTCGGCTTGCCGTCGACCATGTCCCACGTTTTCCCTTCCACGCCGAAGTTGGACAGGTTGCGGCCGTCCTGCGTGAACCAGAAGTCGAAATACTTGATCGTCTCTTCGGGGTGCTTGTTGGAATAGGAGATCGCCCAGCCGTCCGGCTTGATCGGGATGCGGCGATGCTCTTCCATGCGCACGCCCTTCTCGGAGGCCGGCGGCAGGAACGGGATGAAGTTGAAGCCTTCGATCTTGTCCTTCAGCGCCGCGTTGTAGCCCGAGGTGGAGGCGAACCAGTCATGCGTCATGCCGCCCAGATCCTCGGACAGCAGATAGTCGCGCGAGGAGGCGCCGCGGGTGTAGATCTCCGGGTCGATCAGACCTTCGGCATACCACTGCGCCACATGGGCCAGCGCGTCGCGATAGGCCTCTTGCGCGTAGGGGTGGACGACCTTGCCCTCGTCGTTGACGTAGAAGTCGTGATAGGTGTCCGATCCGGTGGAACGTGCATCCCACAGCGTCAGCAGACGGTTCACTTCCTCCCACTGGCGCGAGAAGAACGGGATCTCGTCCTTCAGGCCGTTGCCGTTCGGGTCGTCGTTGCGGAAGGCGGTCAGAACGTCGTGCAGTTCGTCCACGTTCTGCGGCTGCTTCAGGCCCAGCTTGTCCAGCCAATCCTGACGGATGTACCACGCGCGCCCGAATTCGCCGTCCGGCAGATAGGGGATGTAGTAGTAGTTGCCGTCATAGGCCGAGATCGCCTCCTGCAGTTCGGGGTGGCTGTCCCAGAACGCTTGGATATGCGGGGCGTATTTCTTCACCAGATCGTTCAGCGGCAGGAACGCGCCCTCGGGGCCGTACTGGTTGACGGGCTGCTGGATCAGGTGGCCGCCCACGATGTCAGGCATGTTGCCTTGGGCGAGCAGGAGGTTCATGGCCTCGTTGCTCTCGGTCGTGTTGCGGCCTGCGGTGGCGTCCTTCAGCGAGATGCCGGTCATCTCGCGGGCGGCTTCCTCCACCGGGTAGATCTTGCTCGGCGAGCCGCCGACGCCATAGCCCTGAGCGCGCGGCCAGTGCATGTGGATCGTCAGCTCCAGCGGCTTGTCCACGATCCGGTGATCTTCCTGTGCGAAGACCGGGGTGTTCAGCGCCGTGGTGGCCAGAAAGGCCAGGGTGAGCGATGTCTTAAGCATGGTTTTCCTCCCTCTTACAAAACAGGGTCATTCCTTTACTCCTCCAAGCAGGATGCCCTTGTTGAAATACTTCTGCATGAACGGGTAGATCAGCAGGATCGGGATGATCGAGCAGACGATGATCGCCGCACTCACCGTCTCGAACGAATAGGCCGAGGTGAGCAGCGTGTTGGCGAATTCCTCGTCGTCGGAAAGCTCGACGATCACTTGCCGCAGATAGACCTGCAACGGGATCTTGTCCTCGCTCTGCAGCAGAACCATCGCCCAGAAGAACCCGTTCCAGCGTGCGACGATGCAGAACAGCGCGACGGTGGCGATGGCGGGCTTGGACAGCGGAACATAGACCTTCCAGAGAACCTGGAACTCGTTCGCGCCGTCCATCCGTGCGGCCTCCTCGAAGGATTGCGGGATCGCTTCGAAGAAGTTGCGCATCAGGATGATGTTGAAGCCGTTGACGGCGAAACCGATGATGATCCCGAAATAGCTGTCCAAGAGACCGAGGTCGCGCATGTTCAGGAAGAACGGGATCAGACCGGCGTTGAACCACATGGTGAAGGCCACCATCAGGTTCCAGAAGCGGCGCCCGTAGAGTTGCGGACGCGACAGCGCATAGGCCCCCGGGATGATGAACAGAAGGCTCATCAGCGTGCCGAAGATCGTGTAGATGAACGTGTTCCGGTACGAGATCCAGAACATCGGCTCCGACAGGACGCGCTTGTAGGCCTCGATCGTGAAGCCGACCGGGGTCAGCACCACGTTGCCGGCCCGCGCCTCGAAGCCCGTGCTGAAGGACAAGGAGGCGATGTAGATGAACGGGTACAGCGTCGAGAGCGCGAAGATCGTGAGCAGGACCATGTTCATGATCACGAAGATCCGGTCGCCGCGCGAGTAGAGATTCATGTTCTTCATGTCGTGATCCTCCTCACCACAGCGACGTGCGCGAATAGCGCTTCGAGATCGTGTTCGCGGTCATCACCAGCACGAAGGCCACCACCGCGTTGAACAGGCCGGCCGCGGCCGCCAGATCGTACTGTCCGCCCTGAAGACCGGCGCGGTAGATGTAGGTGTTCACCACGTCCGCCGTCTCGTAGGTGGCGGGCTGATAGAGCAGGATGATCATCTCGAAGCTGACTTCCATCATGTTGCCGATGCGGATGATCAGCATGATGATGATGGTCGGCAGGATCGACGGAAGGGTGATCTTCCACATCATCTGCCAGCGCGAAGCCCCGTCCACGACCGCGCTTTCATAGAGCGTGGGCGAGATGCCGGCGATCGCGGCCAGATAGACGATGGATTGGAAGCCCGCCTCCTGCCAGATGCCGGTGCCGACGAAGATGGGGCGGAACCATTCGGGCTTGGTCAGGAAGTAGACCGGATCGAGGCCCAGCCATTCCAGCACCGTGTTCACGATCCCCGCCCCCGGCGAGAAGGCCGTGATCACGATCCCCGCGATGATCACCGAAGAGATGAAGTGCGGCAGATAGACGACCGTCTGCGCCGCCTTCTTGAACGTCTGTTGCAGGACTTCGTTGAACATCAGCGCAAGGATGATCGGCATGGGGAAGCCGAACAGCAGGCTGTAGAAGCTGATGATGATGGTGTTCTTCACCGCGCGCAGGAACTGATCGTTCCCGAACAGCGCGTGGAAATGCTCGAGCCCGACCCACGGGCTGTTCGCGATGCCGCGGAAGACGCTGTAATCCTTGAACGCGATCTGAAGCCCGTACATCGGTTTGTACAGGAAGATCACGAGCCAGATGATCGTCGGCGCGAGCAGCAGGTAGAGCTGCCATTCGCGCTTCAGGTGGTCGCCGACGCGGACCAGCCGCGACGGTTGCGTGTAATGCTGGGATTCCTTGGCTTCGGCCACCAGGCGTTCGGTGTCCCCGCCGCTGCTTTCATCGGCGCGCATCATTTCGTGCGCTCCTGCCCCGCCAATGCGGCGCCGGTATCGGCGTCGAAGATGCGGATCAGTTCGGGCGGAACGGTGAAGCCCGAAACGCTGTGCAACCGGCCCTGCTGGGCCAGCGTGTCGGCGCGGATCACGAAGGGCGCGCCGTCCACGGTGACGTGCAGCAGCGCCTCCGAACCCAGCGTCTCCACCAGATCGAGCTGGCAGGCCACGCGGCCCGGCGTGCCCTCTTCGGCGATGCTGGTGTATTCGGGGCGGATGCCGACGATGATCTCGCGGCCTTCGGCGTTCTGCAGGCCCGGAATGCGGGGCAGGGGCAGCAGCCCGCCGCCGATTTCGGCCACGGGGCCGTCGGTGCCGCGCGCGACCGTCGCCTTGATCTGGTTCATCGGCGGCGCGCCGAGGAAGCCCGCGACGAAGGCGTTGGCCGGGTTCAGGAACAGTTCCATCGGCGTGCCGATCTGCTCGATCCGGCCATCGCGCATCACCACGATCCGGTCGGCGAGGGTCATCGCCTCGATCTGGTCATGGGTCACGTAGATGGAGGTGACGCCGAGGCGGTTGTGCAGGCGGCGGATCTCCGCGCGCATCTGCGTGCGCAGCTTGGCATCGAGGTTCGACAGCGGTTCGTCGAACAGGAAGACCTTGGGACGGCGCACGATGGCGCGGCCCATGGCGACCCGCTGACGCTGACCGCCCGACAGATCGGCCGGGCGACGTTGCAGATAGGGCTCCAGATCGAGGATCGCGGCCACGTCCTGCACCGAGCTTGCGATATGGGCCTTGCTCTCCTTGCGGATGCGCAGCCCGAACGCGATGTTGTCGGCCACGTTCAGATGCGGGTAGAGCGCGTAGTTCTGGAACACCATCGCCACGTCCCGATCCTTGGGCGCGACGCGGTTCACCACCTTGTCGTCGATCGTCAGCGTTCCGGCGGAAATTTCTTCCAACCCCGCGATCATCCGAAGCGTCGTCGATTTGCCGCAGCCCGATGGGCCCACCAGCACGACGAATTCCTTTTCGGCGACCTCAAGGTTCACGCCGTGAACGACCTGAACCGCCCCGTATGCCTTGACGATGCCATCTAGCCGTACGCCTGACATGCGTATCCTCCCTGTCTGTCGCTCGCAGCGCCCGTCCCCACGGGTGCGGACGCGATGCGATTCGTCCTCCACCATCAACCGTTACTCGTGTATAAACTGGGATACTAGTCGAGATATGCGTGCTAGGAAAAAAATGCGGACGAGGCCCGTTTCCGCCGTTCTGCGGCAGCTCGTTCGGGTGGCGTCCGGAGGCCCAACTGATTATGACCGCATCGAAACGGAGCGTCGGACATGGTTGAGACATCGCAAGGCTGGGATCGCCGGACAGGCGTGGATGTGGTCACGAATCACCTCTACGAGGAGATCGTGTCCTTGCAGCTTCTGCCCGGCACCAAGATCTCCGAGGCGGAGATCGCGACCCGGTTCGGCGTCTCGCGCCAGCCGGTGCGCGATGCGTTCACGCGGCTCGCCAATCTCGACCTGCTGCTGATTCGCCCGCAGAAGGCGACCGAGGTGCGGCGATTCTCCGTGAAGGCGATCGAGACGGCCCGATTCGTGCGCGCCGCCGTGGAGGCCGAGGTGCTGCGCCGCGCCGCCCGCCTGTGCACCGACGCAGGCGGCCGCGCCTTGGACGAGGCGCTGGCGGCGCAGCGCGCGCTGCTGCGCGATCCCGATTACGCGGCCTTCGGTGCGCAGGACTACGCCTTCCACAAGCTGCTGTGCGAGATCGCCGAAGCGCCCTTCGCCTTCGATGTGATCCAGACGGAAAAGGCCAAAGTGGACCGTCTGTGCATGCTCGGCCTGTCCAAGGAGGACCGGATGCCGCAGCTGATCGACGATCATACCGCCATCGCCGATGCCGTCCGCGCGGGCCGCGCAGAGGAGGCCGTGGCCGCCGGAATGGTGCATCTGTCGCGGCTGGATTCCACCATCGCCTCCATCCGCGAACGCAACGCCGCCTATTTCGAGGCCGAGGAGGCCTGACCTCCTCCTTCCGTGCATCCACCGAAGATTTCGCTTTGCGAACGGGTGAGTGACTAGTATTCCAGATGATACTGGCGACGGCTTGAGGAGGCAGTGGCGGGGTGGAACCCGTCCGGTGCTCGCCAGCAAGAACATCAGGGAGGAGACACCATGACACGTGTCGTATTGAATATTGCCCTCGCGGGGGCGCTTTCCGTCGCGGCGTTGAACGCCGCCGATGCCATGGAGATGCGGGGCTGGAACATCCACGTCGAGGATTACCCCGTCTCCATCGCGATGGAGAGCTTTGCCGATGAAATCGCCGAGAAGACCGGGGGCGAGCTGACCGCCAAGGTGTTCCACAACGGCGTTCTGGGCGACCAGCCCGATGCGATCGAACAGATGCGCCTCGGCGTGATCGATTTCGGGGAATTCAACCTCGGCCCGATGGGGCAGGCCGTTCCCGAGGCCAACGTCACCTCGCTTCCGTTCATCTTCACCAGCGTGCCCGAGATGTACGAGCTGATGGATGGCGAGGTCGGCGAGAAGATCGGCGAGGGGATGAAGGCGCGGGGCATCATGCCGCTGGCCTATTACAGCGCCGGGGCGCGCAGCTTCTACAACTCCATCCGGCCGATCAACACGCCCGCCGACGTGGAGGGGATGAAGATCCGCGTGATGTCGAACGACCTCTTCGTGAAGATGGTCGAGGCGATGGACGGCAACGCCACGCCCATGGCCTTCGGCGAGGTGTATCAGTCGATCAAGACCGGCGTCGTGGATGGGGCGGAGAACAACACCCCCTCCTACGAATCGACCAACCATTACGAGGTGGCCAAGTACTTCTCGTTGACCGAGCATCTGATCATTCCCGAATGCCTGTGCATGAGCCTGCGCACATGGGACAAGCTGACCGAAGAGCAGCAGAAGATCGTGATGGACGCCGCCAAGGCCAGCGCCATTTCGCAGCGCGAGATGTGGGCCGAGCGCGAAGCCGCCAGCCTCGAGAAGATCGAGGCCGCGGGCACGCAGGTGAACACCGTCGAAGACAAGGCCCCGTTCCAAGAGGCGATGGCCCCGGTCTACGACAACTTCCTGAAGGCCAACCCCAACCTGACCGAACTGGTGAACCTGATCCGCGATTCCCAGTAGGGCGCGGATGGCCTTTGTCGCCGGTCCGCCCCGTGCGGGCGGACCGCTTCCCACGCGGATTCCCATCATGCTGAACACCCATATTCTGCCGACCGTGAACCGCGCACTGTTCATCGTGCGTCTTCTGTGCATGGTCTTGGCCAGCCTCGCGCTGGCGGTGCTGATCGTCAGCTTCGGCTGGCTGGTCTTCGGCCGCTACGTCCTGAACGCCACCCCCACATGGGTGGAGCAGTTGGCCCTGCTGCTGATTTGTTACATCACCTTCCTTGGCGCCGCCGCGGGCGTGCATGAGGACAGCCATATCGGCGTCACCATGTTCCGCGATCTTCTGCCCGAGCCGCTGCGCAAGATCGCCTTCATCGCGGTGGACCTTGCCCTCGCCGCCTTCGGCGCGGTGATGCTGATCGCCGGGATCACCCTGATGCGCTTCGGCTGGGACACGATGCTGCCGATGCTGGGCGTGCCCGAAAGCACGCGCACGCTGGCCATCACGTCCTGCGGCGGGCTCATCCTGCTGTTCGCCGGACTGCGCGCATTGTCCCGCTGCCTGTCCTTCAAGGACTGGTCCCCCGAACCCGAATTCAAGGATATCTGAGCGTGGGCCTTCTTATCCTTCTTGCGACCTTTGCCGGGGGCGTCATCATCGGCGCGCCGGTGGCCTTCGCCATGGGCGTCGCGGCGGCGGCGGCCTTCTGGTACGAAGGTTTCCCGATGCTGATCACGTTCCAGCGGGCGACCGCGGGCGTGTCGGTCTTCTCGCTTCTGGCCATTCCGTTCTTCATCTTCGCCGGTGAGATCATGCTGCATGGCGGCATCGCCCAGCGGCTCGTGCGTTTCGCCTCGGCGCTGGTGGGGCACCTGCGCGGCGGTCTGGCGATGGTCAACATCTTCTCCTCCATGCTGTTCGGGGGCATCTCCGGCTCGGCGGTGGCGGACATCTCGGCGCTCGGCTCGCTCCTCGTGCCGGTGATGAAGGAACGCGGCTATCGGCCCGATTTCGCGGTCAACGTCACGGTCACCTCCTCCATCGCGGGGATCGTCATTCCGCCCAGCCACAACATGATCATCTTCGCGGTGGCGGCGGGGGGCGGGATCTCCGTCTCCAAGCTGTTCCTCGCCGGGGTGATCCCGGGCATCCTGATGTGCGTCTGCATCGCCATCGCGGCCTATGTCATCTCGGTGCGCAGCCGCTATCCGGCCGAGCCGTTTCCGGGCTGGCGCGCCGTGGGCGCGACCGCGCTTGATGCGCTGCCGGGCTTCTTCACGGCGGTCATCATCGTTGGCGGTACGCTGTCGGGGGTGTTCACGGTCACCGAATCCGGGGCGTTCGGCGCGATCTATGCGCTGCTGCTGACGGCCTTCTACTATCGCAGCCTGTCGTGGCGCTCTTTGGTCGTATCGTTGACCGGGGCGGTGCGGACGACGGCGATGGTGATGATCCTGATCGCCTTCGCCAGTTCCTTCGCCTATCTGCTCGCCTTGTATCAGGTGCCGGCGCAGCTGAGCGATCTGCTTCTGACCGTGTCCGACAACCCGATCGTCATCCTGCTGATGATCAACATCATCCTGCTGATCCTTGGGATGATCATGGACATGGCGGCGCTGATCCTGATCTGCACACCGATCTTCCTGCCGATCGCGACCAGCCTCGGCATGGACCCGGTGCAGTTCGGGATCATGATCCTCGTGAACCTCGGGCTTGGGCTGTGCACGCCGCCGGTGGGGACCTGCCTCTTCGTCGGCTGCGCCGTGGGGCGCGTGAAGATCGAGGATGCGGTGCGCACGATCTGGCCGTTCTATCTGGCGATCTTCGTCGCCCTGATGCTCGTGACCTATGTTCCGGCCGTATCCCTCTGGCTGCCTTCGATCATCGGATAAGACGTGAAAGACACCGCCCCCTCGACCGCCGGCATCTTGGCCATGGCTTGGCCCATGATGCTGCGGACCATGATGCTGCACGGAACCGTCGTCATCGACGCATGGCTCGTGGCAGGATTGGGCGAGGAGGCGGTGGCCGCCATGGGGCTTGCGGCGGCCATCAGCGGAATGCTGACCGGGGTGCTGCTGGCCTTTTCCAACGGGATGCAGATCCTCGTGGCGCAAAGCTGGGGCACCGGGCGCGAGGGGCCGCTGCGCACCGCGCTCGGCTGCGGGCTGGTGATCAACATCGCCGCGGCGGTGCTGGGCCTGTCGCTGGCGGCGATCTTCGCCGGCGGCGTCATCGACCGGGGCGCCAGCTCGGTCTGGATCGCGACCGAGGCGCGGCAGTACCTCGCCGTCTTTTCCATCGTCGTCATGGCCGAGGCGGTGGCGCAAAGCATCTCCGCCCATCTGAACGGCTGCGGCGAAACGCGGGGACCGTTCTACAGCTATCTCGTGGCGATGCCGGTGAACGTGGTGTTCAGCGTGCTGCTGATCCATGGCTGGCTGGGCCTGCCGGCGCTTGGCGTGGCGGGGGCGGCGGTGGGCAGCGCGGTGGCGGCGCTGGTGCGCGTGGGGTTCCTCCTTGCGATCCTGCGGCGCACCCATCCGGCCATGCTGAAGGACCGGATCGGCACGCGCGGCCTGAACTGGCGCGAGCTTCGGGCGCATCTGGCCTTTACGTTGCCCGTCGCCGTCACCTTCGTCAGCGCCAACTTCTCCACCAGCGTCTGCGCGCTGATCTATGCGCGGATGGCGGTCACGGATTTCGCGGCGATGACGCTGATCGCGCCGTGGATCCTCGTGGCGGGAACGGTGGGCATCGCATGGGCGCAGGCGACGGGGATCGTGGTGGCGCAGCTTCTGGGTGCGGGCGCGCGGCGCGTGGTGGTGGACGATTTCCTGCGCCGGGCATGGCGCGGGGTCTTCGTCGCCTCGGCGGCGGTGGCGGCGGTGTTCTTCGTGATCTGCGCGGCCTCGGGCTGGCTCTATGCCGATCTTCAGCGCGAGACGACGCGCGCCCTCTGGTCGTTCCTGCCGATCCTGCTGATCCTGCCCTTCCCCAAGGGATCGAACGCCATCTGCGGCAACACGCTGCGGGCGGCGGGGGATTCCGTCTATGTGATGCACATCTTCATCTGGTCGCAATGGCTGTTCAAGGTGCCTGCGACGGCGCTTCTGGTCTGGTTGGATGTGCCGGTGTTCTGGGTGTTTTCGCTGCTGCTGATGGAGGAGGTGGTGAAGTTTCCCTCCTTCCATCTGCGGCTGTTGCGGGGCAGCTGGCGCACCCAGCTGCCCTGAGGGCCGTCAGTCCGGGAAGATCCCCGGCGAGGTCGGCGCCCCATCGTCGAAGCGCGACAGATAGTCCACGATCATCGGGCGGTTCACGGCGAAGCCCTTGTATTCGGCCAGTTCGTCCGGCAGATCGCGCAGCACCCGGTGCAGGCGCCGCCCCCATTTGGGCTGGCTGACGATATCTTCCAGCGACAACAGATAGCAGCGGATCGGGAAGGCGATCGCGTTGGACCGGGGCAGCCGCCACAGGGTCTGAAGCTCCACCCGTAGATGCTGCTTGGACCCGACATTCTCGGGGGTGATGGTCCGCTTTTCGGGGCCCCATTTGTGATAGTTCTCGGGGCTGGTATCGAGGCGCGGGTTCACCGTCATCGTCCAGTTCAGCCGCCGCGACGGCGCGCCTTGTTGCAGCGCCAGAAGGAATTTCAGCGCGCGCTGAAACACCCCCAACTCATGCGCGCGGGGGACGGGGGCGTGCCATTCGTAGAAGTTCATGCCGATGTCGAAATCCAGCGACCAGTCGGCCTGACTGGTGATCATGCCGGCCTCCATCCACAGATTGTCGTCGCGCTGATCCAGCAGCGCGTGATCGCCCTGCGTCTGGCGCGTGATGTATTCCAGCGGGCCGCAGGGCAGCGTCGTCGGGTCGAGGAAGGTGAACCGCTGCTCGATCCCCAGCGGGCGGTTGATCCAGTGCCACCGGTCGCCATCGCGGTTCAGGGTGAAGAGGTCGGGATAATCCTCCGCCTTGGAGGTCATCACGAGTTCGAGGAAATCCCACCCCGCCAGTTCCATATGCGGCAGCGACTGGCAGCGCAGCGGATCGTCGGCCAGCGTGATCGCGCGGTCCTTCATCTCGGCGACGTAATGCTCGTCCACGTCGAACCGCTTCTGGAAGGGGGTGCCTTCGCGTCCGCCCGCATGCGGCTCCAGATTGACCGAATACATGTAGCTGTCTTGGTCGAACGGGAAGGGGAAGCGCCGGATCGCCGCGGGCGAGTTGTGGAAGGTGTAGTCGTCGCGGAACGTCTCGTCGTTGAAGCTGATGGTCATTCGCGCCTCCTAGAGGTCGAGGGTAAGCGTCTCGCCGGCAAAGCGCGACACGCAGGGCATGATCTTGGTCTGGGCGGCCTTTTCGTCGTCGGTCAGCCAGTGGTCGTTATGTTCGATCCGGCCGTGACAGGCGGCGACGCGGGTTTCGCAGCGCCCGCAGGCCCCGCCGCGGCAGGACCAATCCACCGGAACCTCGGCCGCCTCCAGCGCCTCGAGCAGGCTTTCATGCGGGCCGACCTCGATCCGGCGGCCGGAGGCGAGGGTGACGGCAAAGGGCGTGCCGGGCGGCGGGGCGAGGAACGCCTCCGAATGCAGCGCGCCGCGCGGCCAGCCCAGACGGGCGGCGGTGTCGTCCACGGCGGCGATCAGCCCCTCCGGCCCGCAGGTATAGACATGCGTTCCGAGCGGTTGATGCCCAAGGATCGCGCCCAGATCCATGCGGTTGCCTTCGTCCGAGATATGGACATGCACCTGCGGCATGTCGGGCAGCAGCGACAGGCCCGCCGCCTCGCTGCGGGTGCGTGCGGCGTAGTGCAGTTCGAACGGGGCCTGAAGGCGGGTCAATTGCGCAAGCTGCGCAAGGAAGGGGGTGATCCCGATGCCGCCGCCGATCAGCACATGCTTGCGCGCCCGCAGATCAAGCGAGAAGAGGTTGATGGGCCGCGTCACGCGCAGCATGTCCCCCGCCTTCACCCGGTGGTGCATGAACCGCGACCCGCCGCGCCCGGTATCCTCGCGCCGGACCGCGATCTCATAGGCGCGCCCGTCCAGCGGGTCGGAGATCAGCGAATAGGCGTTGCGGCGCAGGATGCCGTCATCGGGCATCTCCACCACCACATGCGCGCCGCCGGAAAAGGGCGGCAGCGTCGCGCCCTCCGGATGTTCGAAACGGAAGCGGGTGACGAGCGGGCTGATAGGATCGACCGCGGCGACGCGAAGTTCCAGCGCGTTCATGCCCGGATCTCCTGTGTTTCGGGAAGGATGCCGGGGGTCTCGGCATCGACGCAGACCCCCTGAAAGGCGCCGAGGCGGCGCGAGAAGTGATCGCGCACGAAGAGCACGAGGCCGCAATGCGCGCAGGTGAAGGGGTCGGTCGTGACATCCTCGGTCATGCCCTTGCAATGCACGCATTGCATCCGGCGGGCGATGGTGCCGCGATGTTCGGCCTGTATGGCATCGGCGGGCAGGCCGGCGGCTAGCGCCTCGGCGGTGGCCTGTCCGATCAGCCCCTCCGTTCCGGCAAGATAGAGCTGCGTGCCCATCCGCGCATCCGTCAGCGCCTTGCGGAAGCGTTCGGTGGCGGCGGCGAAACTGGGCGCTTCGTGATACATCGCGCTGCCGAGGGCGCGAAGGCCGGGGCCATGGGCCGCACCGGCGGGAATGTAGATCACATGCGCGCGCGCCATCAGCGCGGGATCGGCGGCGGCCAGTTCCATCAGCGCCTCGGCGCCGTCGGCATCGGCCAGCATCAGCGCGGGGGCGGCGGGATGGGGGCGCAGCGGCGCATAGGTCGGCCGGCTGGTGATCGAAGGGGTGAAGGCGGTTCTTGGCATGGCGAGGTCCTCTTTGCGCCCCGGAAGGCGCCCTGTCGGATGGCGGGGCGATCTGGCGCCGCCCCTGCCGTCGTCGAAATCAGCCCTTGGCGGTGCGCCGCGTCTTGCCGGGATCGAGGAAGGGCATCGGCGCGGTGACGGCGGCGATGGGGCCGTTCTCGGCGCAGTTCACGGTCAGGGCGGTGCCCTCGTTGGCGCAATCCACCGGCAGGCGGGCGATGGCCACGGTCCAATCATAGAGCGGCGAATGCATCGCCTGCGTCACGACGCCGACCTGCTGATCGCCCCGCATCACCGGCGCGCCGTTGCCGGGCACGGCGGTGCCTTCGAGCTTCAGGCCCCAGATCTTGAAGCGTTCCTTGCCCTTCAGGCGGTAATGCTCCTCCGCGCCGCGGAAGCCCGTCTT